>NZ_LLZH01000301.1:0-63516 GCF_001509495.1 Actinoplanes awajinensis subsp. mycoplanecinus
CGCCCCGCCCCCACCAGCAAGCCACCTGCCACCCCCGCACCACGCCGCCACCAGCAAGCCACCCGTCGCACCGCACCCCGCCGCCACGTCCGCACCGCACCTCAGCTCGCCGTAGCCGGCTGGTTCTCCGGGGTGCCTCCGGCCCTCTGAGACACCCCCGGGCGCCAGCTGCGGTCGATCGGCTGGCGCTCAGGGGTGCCTGCCGGGCGTTGAGACACCCCCGGAGAACCAGCCGAAGGTTTTACACACTCGCCGGTTGTCCACAGGGGTGCAGCGCGAATGCCGGCGCCCGGCCGACTCTGGCCGGATGCCTACCAGCCCCCGTGTTCCCGCCTCGCTGGCCCACGCGCCGTTCCGCGGTTCCACCGCGGTCGCCGAGGGCCTGCTGACCAAGACCATGTTGCGAAGCCCGGTCTGGCGACGCCTCCTGCCGGACGTCTACACCCACCATGAGCTCCCACTCGATCACCGGCTCTGGTGCACCGCGATCGGCCTGATCCTCCCGCCCGGAACGGCGATCGGCGGTCCGAGCGCGGCCCACCTGTGGGGTGCCGAACTCCTGCATCCCGACCCACCGGTGTCGGTGGTGGCGCCGAGGGACGCATGGATGAACCGGCATCCGCGGGTGTCCACCCATCACACCGTCATCGGCGAGGGTGACCTCACCGTTCTCCACGGCCTGCCGGTGACCACCCTGGAACGCACGGCGTTCGACCTGGGCCGGCGCCTGGCCCGAGTGGACTCTCTGATCCTGCTCGACGGAATGTCGGCGCTCGATGTCGGCGCCGCTGCCGAGATGGCCAGGCAGCGCTTCCGGTGGCCGGAAACGGCGCGCCTGCGGGAGGTGCTCGGGCTGGTGGACAGTCGTGCCGAGTCACCGATGGAGACGCGCCTCCGGCTGCTCATGCACGATGCCGGCGTCCCCGCGCCACATCCTCAGTTCGAGGTTCACGATCACCGGGGACGGCTGATCGGCAGAGTCGATCTGGGCTGGCCGTTCGCCCAGGTGGCCGCCGAGTACGAGGGCGATCATCACCGGGGGCGTGACCAGTTCCGCCGGGACATCGCCAGGTACAGCGCTCTGCGCGAGGCCGGCTGGACGGTCTTCCAGTTCACGGCGAACGACGTGCTCCGCCTCCCCCGCCAGACCGCGCTGAGGGTCGCCGCCGAACTGGCCCGCCGAAGCTGACCGGCTGGCCCCCAGAGGTGCCTCAACCCCGCCGAGACACCCCTGCGGCCCAGCCACGGCCCGCCGGCTGGGCCGCAGGGGTGCCACAAACCGACCGAGACACCCCCACGAACCAGCCACACCACGGAACGCCGGCTGGCCACAGGTGGGTCGAGACACCGCTGCGGGCGGGGAGGTCACGAGTGGACGGGGTGGCGGTGAGGACCGAGGGCGGGGGCGTTGTCGGGGGTGGGTAGGCTCGCGGCGGTGAGGAGCCGGTGAAGCGGGGCGTGCAGGTTTCGATCGGGCTCACCGTGCTGGCCCTGCTCGCCTGTGGTCTTCCCCTGGCCTGGCAGCAGAAGAGCGACGAGTCCTGTGACACCTCGGTCGACGGGGCCAACGAGACGGTCTACACGGCACACCGGTGGACCGAGGACCAGCTGCCCGGCATCGGCGACTATCTCGAGGTGCACTACCACGTGACGGTCCTCGGCACCCCGTGCGACCGGAACGTCCCGGGGCCGACCGACATGCGCTACGAGGGGCTGATCCGGTTGCGCCCGGCCGACGCCGACGAGCTGGCCGGCGAGTACGACTGGAAGCCGCTCCCGTCCGGTGCGACGTTCACCTTCGGCACGCCGGACGACATGTGGCCCAGGCTCGCCCCGTTCGCACCGGCCGGAACGACCTGGCTGCACAGCGAGCAGTACGCGCAGACCACGTCGACCGGCCCGCTGCCCGGCGACCTGTTCCTCAGCGCCGACCGGGCAACGGCCTATTTCCTGTTGAGCACCGGCTGAAGAAGGCTCAGACCCCGGTGATCGCCGGGTGCAGGTCCGCCGTCGGCGGCGTCCACGTCGCGGCGTCCACCTCGACCTGCTCTCCGGAGCGGATGTCTTTCACCGTGTGCGGCTCACCCGGGAACCAGACGTACGGGATCCCCCGCTTGTCGGCGAACTGGATCTGCTTGCCGAACTTGGCGGCGGTCGGCGCCACCTCGGTCGGGATGCCCCGCCGGCGCAGCGCGGAGGCGACCTGGTCGCACGCGGCCCGCTGGTCGTCGCTGGGCAGCGCGACCAGCACGCAGGTCGGCACCGAGCGGGACACGGTCAGCGCGTTCTGCCCGAAGAGCAGGCCGAGCATCCGGGATACGCCGATCGAGATGCCGACACCGGGGAAGCGGGTGTTGCCGACCGACGCGAGGTTCTCGTACCGGCCGCCGGAGCAGATCGAGCCGAACCGCTCGTAGCCCTGCAGCTGGGTCTCGTAGACCGTACCCGTGTAGTAGTCCAGGCCCCGAGCGATCTTGAGTTCCGCGCGGACCAGGCCCGGAGCGGCCTCGACGACCTGCAGCAGTTCGGCGAGTCCCTCGTCGAGCATCGGGTCGTCGACGCCGAGCGCACGCACCCGGTCGGCGAACGAGCCGTCCGTCGAGGAGATCGCGGCGAGCGCGAGGCACGCCGCGGCCTGCGCGTCGGTCGCACCGGCGGTCTCGGTCAGCAGCGCCGCGACCTTGTCCGGCCCGATCTTGTCGAGCTTGTCGACGGTGCGGAGCACCTGCGCGGTGTCCTCGAGCCCGAGGCCGCGGTAGAAGCCCTCGCACACCTTGCGGTTGTTGACCAGGATGGTCGCGGCGGGGATCGGCAGCGAGCGGAACACGTCGCCGATGACCAGCGGCATCTCGGTGTCGAAGTGGAACGGCAGGGTGTCCCGGTTGACCACGTCGATGTCGGCCTGGAGGAACTCGCGGTAGCGGCCCTCCTGCGGGCGCTCGCCGCGCCACACCTTCTGGATCTGGTAGCGCCGGAACGGGAACTGCAGCTTGCCGTGGTTCTCCGTGACGAACCGCGCGAACGGCACGGTCAGATCGAAGTGCAGCCCAAGTTGATCATCGCTCTTCGGTGCGGCGTCACCCGAATCCTGCAACCGGCGCAGCAGATAGACCTCTTTGGACGTCTCGCCCTTGGACAACAGGGTGTCCAGCGGCTCGACCGCGCGGGTCTCCAGCGGGGCGAACCCGTACAGCTCGAAGGTGGAACGGATCTTGTCCAGCACGTACTGCTCGATCATGCGCTGGGACGGCAGCCACTCAGGGAAGCCGGAAATAGGCACTGTGTCTCCTGAAGACGATCAGAGGAAGCGGCCGGGCGCGGCGATCAGTTCCCGCAGGTACGGGTTCGACGCGCGCTCACGGCCGATGGTGGTGGCCGGTCCGTGGCCGGGCAGCACGACGGTGTCGTCGGCCAGCGGCAGGACCTTGTCCCGCAGGCTGGCCATCATCGTCGGGGTGCTGCCACCCGGCAGGTCGGTGCGTCCGATCGAGCCCGCGAAGAGCACGTCCCCGGAGAGACAGAGCTCCTCCGCGTCCCAGGAGGAGTTCGCTCCGGGCAGGCGGAACATCACCGACCCGCCGGTATGGCCGGGCGTGTGGTCGACGGTGATCTCCAGACCGGCGAGGCTGAGCACCATGCCGTCGGCGAGCGTGGCGACGTCCTCCGGCTCCGAGTACGGCAGCCGGCCGCCGAACAGCGCGTTCAGGTCCATGCTCAGGCCCTTGGCCGGGTCGGCGAGCATCTCCAGGTCGGCCGGGTGCACGTACGCGGTGATGCCGCGTGCCCCGCAGACCGGCGTGACCGAGAACGTGTGGTCCAGGTGGCCGTGCGTCAGCAGCACCGCGGCCGGCGAGAGCCGGTGCTGCGCCAGCACCTCGTCGAGCTGGTCCAGCACGCCGATACCCGGGTCCACGACCAGACACTGCTCACCCGGGCCGGCGGCCACCACATAGCAGTTGGTGCCGAAGGCCTCGGCCGGAAAGCTGGTGACGAGCACGAGCGCTTCCTCCCAGCGAACTTTGATGAAACCCAGCGAACCTTGAAACCCAGCGAACCTTGATGAAAACGGGTGCGAATCGTAACGAGCCTAGCGGGGAAGCCGCACACCACTTTCTCAGGAGGTACCCGTACACTCTTGCGGGCGTGTGGCGTGCCGCACCCCTTGACATGTATAGGGAAGGACAGCGTTAGTGGCTCCCAGCAAGGACCGGCAGCGCAAGCTCGCGCGCGCGAAATTCGATCGCCAATCGGCACGCCGGGCTGTGCGGGAGCGGCGTCGCCGCCGGATCCTCGCCGGCGTCGGCACTGGCCTGGCCGTTCTGCTCATCGCGGTCGGTGGCGCGTGGATCGGTGGCGCTTTCGACAGCGACGAGAAGACCACCACCGAGGCCGCGGACATCTGCCTCTGGTCCCCCTTGACCAAGGATGACAACCCCGACAAGACGGACGTGGGTACACCGCCCACCAAGGACTTGCCGGAGACCGGCACCGAGACGCTGACGATCGCCACCAACCAGGGTGACCCGATCACGGCGAGCCTGGATGTCGCGAGCGCCCCGTGCGGCGCCGCCAGCCTCAGCTACCTCGCCGGCAAGAAGTTCTACGACGGCACCGACTGCCACGAGATCCTGGACATCGGTGCGGTGCACTGTGGCGACCCGTCCGGCACCAACAACGGCGGCCCGCTCTACAGCTTCTACGACGAGAACACGCCGGTGCAGCCGGAGCCTGCGGCGAGCGCCAGCGCCCCGGCCAAGGCCCCCGTGCTCTACCCCAAGGGCACCGTGACGCTGATCGGCAACCCGGCCGCCAGCAACGGCAGCCAGTTCCTCATCTTCTTCAAGGATTACGCGCCGACCACCGACGCGTCGTATTCCATCGTGGGCAAGGTCACCGGTGGGCTGGACACGCTGGCGAAGATCGGCAAGATCACGACGGTGACCGATGACGCAGGCGACAAGGTCAAACCCAAGGAGAAGATCACCATCAAGACCCTGACCGTCGGCGCGGATGCCGCCTCCACGGCCGCTCCCTCGGCGAGCGTGCAGTCGTGAGTTCGGAAGAGACCAGCAGGAGGAACGACGTGTCGACGATCAAGGACCGGCAGCGTGCGGCAGCACGGGCCCGGCTCGAGAAGGAGATGGCCGAGCGCGCCGCTTCGGCCCGTGGCCGGCGTCGCAAGCAGGCGATCATCGGGTCGGCTCTCGCCGTCGTGGTGATCGCCGGCGCGGCTGTGTGGATCGTCAGTGCCCTGAAGAAGGACGACAAGAAGACGTCCTCCGGGAGCGCCACCGTCGCAGCCGGTTCGGTCGCCTGCACCTGGACGCCGGTCGACACGGCCACGGCCGAGGCCAGCGGCGGCAAGGTCAAGGATGTCGGCACTCCGCCGGCCACCGTGCCGAACACCGGCACCAGCCTGCTGACCTTCGACACCAACCTCGGTGCGATCGAGGCGACCATCGACCTGACGAAGGCGCCTTGCACCGGCGCCAGCTTCAAGTACCTCGCGTCGAAGAACTTCCTCGACAACACCAAGTGCCACCGCCTGGTGAACGAGGACAGCTTCAAGGTCCTGCAGTGCGGCGACCCGTTCGCCACCGGCAAGGGCTACCGTGACACCGACGGCACCGGCGGCCCGAGCTACACCATGGCCGAGGAGAACCTGCCGACCGACACGACCAACCCGTACCCCGCGGGTTCGATCGCGATGGCCAACACCGGTAACCCGGGTTCCACCGGCAGCCAGTTCTTCATCTGCTCGGAGAACACCACGCTGGGTGCGAACTACACGCTGCTCGGCACCATCACCAAGGGCCTCGACCTGGTGAAGTCGGTGGTCAAGGCCGGCGACGACGGCGCGTTCGCGTCGCAGGCCGGCGGCGGTCACCCGAAGAAGGAACTCGACATCAAGACCATGAAGGTCTCCTGACCCCAGGTCTGCGAAAAAGGGCGGCCCCCGCGGGGGTCGCCCTTTTTGCGATCAACGACATTTTTCCGGTACGACGGAAGCTCAGGCCCCGGACGTCACCCGGTACGCGTCGAACACCCCGTCGACCTTCCGCACCGCCGCCACCAGGTGGCCCAGGTGTTTCGGGTCGGCCATCTCGAAGGTGAACCGGCTGACCGCCACCCGATCACGCGTCGTGGTGACCGTGGCGGACAGGATGTTCACCCGCTCCTCGGAGAGCACCCGGGTCACGTCGGCCAGCAGCTTGTGCCGGTCGAGCGCCTCCACCTGGATGGCGACCAGGAACGTCGACGCGGACGTCGGCTTCCAGCTCACCTCGACCACGCGTTCCGCCTGATCGCGCAGGTCCTGCGAGTTGGCGCAGTCCTCCCGGTGCACGCTGACCCCGCCGGAGCGGGTGACAAAACCGAACACCGCGTCGCCGGGCACCGGGGTGCAGCAGCGGGCCAGTTTCACCCAGACGTCCGAGACGCCCTTCACCACCACACCCGGGTCCTGCGCGGTGGCGCGGTTGCGCGGCGGACGGGTCGCGACGGCGGTCTCCGCGATGTCCTCGACCGCGCCCTCCTCGCCACCGAAGCCGGCCACCAGTTTGGTGACCACCGAGTGGGCCGAGACGGTACTCTCGCCGACCGCCGCATAGAGCGAGGCGACGTCGGGCAGGTGCAGGTCACGCGCGATGGTATTGAGGTTGTCGCTGGTCAGCATGCGTTGCAGGGGCAGGCCCTGCTTGCGCATCGCCTTGACGATCGAGTCCTTGCCGACCTCGATCGCTTCCTCGCGGCGCTCCTTGTTGAAGAACTGGCGGATCTTCGTGCGGGCCCGGGGGCTCTTCACGAAGCCGAGCCAGTCCTGCGTCGGGCCGGCCGTGCTGGACTTGGACGTGAAGATCTCGATCACGTCGCCGTTGGAGAGCGTCGACTCCAGCGGCACCAGCTTGCCGTTGACCCGCGCGCCGATGCACTTGTGCCCGACCTCGGTGTGCACGGCGTAGGCGAAGTCGACCGGCGTCGAACCGGTCGGCAGCGGGATCACGTCGCCCTTCGGCGTGAAGACGTAGACCTCCTGGCTGGAGAGGTCGAAGCGCAACGCGTCCAGGAACTCGGACGGGTCGCTCGCCTCCCGCTGCCAGTCGAGCAGCTGCCGAAGCCAGGTCATCTCGTCGATGTGCGCCGGCGGGCCGACGATCGTCGCGCCCTTCTGCTCCTTGTACTTCCAGTGCGCGGCGATGCCGAACTCGGCGGTCCGGTGCATCGCGAACGTCCGGATCTGCATCTCGACCGGCTTGCCGGTCGGGCCGATCACCGTCGTGTGCAACGACTGGTACATGTTGAACTTCGGCATCGCGATGTAGTCCTTGAACCGGCCCGGCACCGGCTGCCAGTTCGCGTGGATCACACCCAGCGCGGCGTAGCAGTCCCGGACCGTGTCGACCAGGATGCGCACGCCGACCAGGTCGTAGATGTCGTTGAAGTCCCGGCCCCGGACGATCATCTTCTGATAGATCGAGTACAGGTGCTTGGGACGGCCGGTGGTCTCGGCCTTGATCTTCGCCGACTTGAGGTCGAGGCTGACCCGGTTGGTCACCTGGCGCAACAGCGCCTCGCGCTGCGGCTGGTGCTCCCCGATCAGGCGGTTGATCTCCTCGAACCGCTTCGGGAAGAGCGTGCCGAAGGCCAGGTCCTCCAGCTCCCACTTGATCGTGTTCATACCCAGCCGGTGGGCCAGCGGGGCCAGGATCTCCAGCGTCTCCTTCGCCTTCTGCTCCTGCTTGGGGCGGGGCAGGAAGGTCAGGGTCCGCATGTTGTGCAGCCGGTCGGCCAGCTTGATCACCAGGACCCGCGGGTCCTTGGCCATCGCGACGACCATCTTGCGGATCGTCTCGGCTTTCGCCGCGTCGCCGAGTTTCACCCGGTCGAGCTTGGTGACGCCGTCGACCAGCAGCGCCACCTCGGCGCCGAAGTCGGTACGCATCTGCTCGAGGCCGTAGTCGGTGTCCTCGATCGTGTCGTGCAGCAGCGCGGCCACCAGCGTCGTGGTGTCCATGCCGAGGTTGGCCAGGATGGTCGCGACCGCGAGCGGGTGCGTGATGTACGGATCGCCGGATTTCCGGTACTGACCGGAGTGCCAGCGGGCCGCGACGTCGAACGCCTTCTGCAGCTGGCGCACGTCACCCTTGGGGTGACTCGCCCGGTGCGTGGCGATCAGCGGCTCGAGCACCTCACTGATCTGGGTGTTCTGCCACGGCGCGTTGAACCGGGCCAGACGGGCCCGGACCCGCCGCCCGGTGGGCGCGCTGGCGAATCCGAAACCGACCGTCTCACCGGTCGGTGTGAGTGGCTGAGCAAGCTCGACTTCACCGGCGGGCGCCGCGGAGCGGGGACCCACCGCGGGTGTCACCCCGTCGGCAGTGGCCTTCTCGTCCGCGCGAGCCTCGTCGCCGGGCGTGGAGTCACCCGAGCCGGTCCGCGAGTTCTGGGTCGGTTGCACCGTGCCCTCCGCCGGAGGGACGACGTCGCTGGACACCGGCCTCCCTCTCACCTTCGCGATTACCTCGCCGGAGCGTGCAGCCCGCCGAAGCCGATTTCTCCCAGGGGTGCCCCTCTGGAACGCCCATCCTACCCGCACCGCGATGGCGATTGGCCCGGCCGAACCTCTGATTCGGCCGGGACCAGCCGGGCGACGGACATCGAAGTCGGATCAAACGGTCAGCAGGGCGTGCACCGTACGCGGGCTCAGCTTCTCCCGGCCGGGCAGGAAACCCAGCTCCAGCAGCACCGAGAAGCCGCTGACCGTGCCACCGGCCCGCTCCACCAGATCCATCGCGGCGGCCGCGGTGCCACCGGTGGCGAGCACGTCGTCGACCACCAGGACCCGCTGTCCGGCGATGAACGCGTCCTCGTGCACCTCGATGGTGGCCTCGCCGTATTCCAGCGCGTACGAGGCGGACAGGACCTTGCGCGGCAGCTTGCCGGCCTTGCGGATCGGCACCACCCCGGCACCGGTGGCGTACGCGATCGCGGCCGCCACCACGAACCCGCGCGCCTCGACGCCGGCTACCACGTCGAACGAGCCGGCGCCGTGGTGCGCGACGATCCCGTCGATCACCTGACGGAACACCGCGCCGTCGGCGAACAGCGGCATCAGGTCCTTGAACACCACACCCGGCTGGGGGAAGTCCGGCACGTCGACGCTGGCGCCCGCGACCAGGGCGGCCAGCTCGGCACCGCTGTCACCGGTCACTGAAGGATTCTCGCTAGTCACCGCGACAGCCTAATGACAGCGGAACGGCCCGCCACCGCAGGTGCGGTGACGGGCCGTCCAGAAGTGCCGTGCCAGGTCAGCGCTTGCCGCCCGGCCGGTTGTTGTTGGTGCCCCGGCGGGTCGCCGGACGGGCGCCCGGGCGGGGGGCGGAGCCACCCGCCATGACCGGCTGCACGTCCGCGTCGGTGGCGTTGGCCGGCCGGCCACGGTCGCCGCGGGCCACGTCGTCGGAGCGGTTCGCGCGGCGGGTCAGCACCCGGGCGTTGTGCGCCTTGATCTTCGGGTCCTGGTCCTTCAGCGCGCTCAGCACCGGCGCCGCGAACAGGATCGAGGAGATGACCCCGAAGCCCATGCCGACGAAGAGCACCAGGCCCAGGTCCTTCAGGGTGCCCGCGCCGAGCAGGCCGGCACCGATGAAGAGCAGGCCACCGACCGGCAGCAGCGCCACCAGACCGGTGTTCAGCGACCGCATCAGCGTCTGGTTGACCGCCAGGTTGGTCGCCTCGGAGTACGTCCGGGTGCTGCCCGCGGTGATCCCGCGGGTGTTCTCCTGCACCTTGTCGAACACCACCACCACGTCGTACAGCGAATAACCCAGAATCGTCAGGAAGCCGATCACCGTGGACGGCGTCACCTCGAAGCCGACGATCGAGTACACGCCCGCGGTGAGCACCAGGTCGAGGATGAGCGAGGCCAGCGCGGCCACCGCCATCCGCCACTCGAACCGGACGATCAGGTACCCGACCACCAGCACCAGGAACACGATCAGGCCGATGAGCGCCTGCTTCGTGACCGCGCCACCCCAGGCCGCCGAGACCTGGCTGTCCGAGACCTCCTCGGCCTTCACCCCGAGGTCCGCGACCAGCGCGGTCTTGGCCTGCTCGACCTCGGCCGCGGAGAGCGCCGAGGCGCGCACCGTGTAGCTGGCCTTGGCGCCGTCGCCGACCTGCTGCGCGTTGAGCACGGCGGCCTCGGGGTTGGCCGCGACCACGGCCTTCTCCACCGCGTCGTGGACCCGGTCCTGGGTCAGCGTCTTGCCGTCGGCGGAGGCCGGGACGCTGAACGAGGTGCCACCGGCGAACTCGATGCCGAGCTCGAAGCCACGGATCACGAAGCTGCCGATCGCGACGAGGATCAGCGCCGCCGCGACCGTGAACCACATCTTCCGGCGGCCGACGATGTTGATGTTCGCTTCGCCCTGGTAGAGGCGATTCGCGAGACCGGAACCGGCCATGTCAGGCCTCCTTCACACGCGAGGAGCCGGGCTCCTCGGTCGGGGTGCGGCGCAGGACGCGGCCGAGACCACTGACCCGCGGCGACATGAACGCCTTGGTGCTGGCGAACATGGTCATGATCGGGTGCCGGAAGAGGAACACCACGAGAAGGTCCAGCACGGTGGAGAGACCCATCGCGAACGCGAAGCCCTGCACCGCGCCGATCGACACCACGTACAACACCACCGCACACATGATGGTGATGGTGTTCGCCGAGATGATCGTCCGGCGGGCCCGGTGCCACGCCCGCGGCACCGCGCTGCGAGGTGACCGGCCCTCGTGGATCTCGTCCTTCAATCGTTCGAAATAGATCACGAACGAGTCGGCCGCGACGCCTAGTGACACGATGAAGCCGGCGATACCGGCCAGCGTCAGCGTGTAGCCCATGGTACGGCCGAGGAAGACCAGCGCGCCGAAGGTGAGCAGGCCGGAGAGCAGCAGGCTCAGGAAGATGACCGAGCCGAGCAGCCGGTAGTAGAAGAACGCGTACACCGCCACCAGGGCCATGCCGATCGCGGCGGCGATCAGGCCGGCCTCGAGCTGCTGGATGCCCAGCGTCGCGGAGACGGTCTGCATCGGGCCGGCCGTGAAGGTGACCGGGATGGCGCCGAACTTCAGCTGGTCGGCGAGCTGCTTGGAGGTGACCCCGTCGAAGCTGCCGGTGATCTGCGAGGAGCCGGTCAGCACGCCCTGGATCTGCGGCGCGGACAGGATCTCCTTGTCCAGCACGACGGCGACGGCGCAGTGCTCGGTGTCCGTGCCGTAGAGGCTCTGCACCGCGGTGAAGCAGGGGTCGGCCGAGGTCGCGTTGAACGCCACCCGGGTCAGGTCGGCCCACTTCTTCTGGCCGTCGCTCTTGAAGTTGAGCGAGACGACCCACTGGCCGGTCTGCGAGTCGAGCTGCGGGCTCGCGCTGTCGATGTCGTTACCGGTGACCTTGGCCTGGTCGAGCATGACCTTGGCCTGGCCCTCGTAGCACGCCACCACCGGCGAGTCCGGGTCGTCGATCGAGCCGTTCGGCCGCTTGTTCAGCTGGTCGCAGCCGATCGTCGGGACGTTGAACTGCATCGCCGGGCTGAGCGCGGCGATCTCGACCGGGGTCAGCTGGGCGAACGGCTTGTAGACCAGGCCGGCCTTCGGGTCGGTGGACAGGTCCACCGGCGCCTTCAGCGCCTCGGCCTGCGCCCAGAGCTTGGCGCCGACCTTCTGCTCGATCGCCTTGCGCTGCGCCTGCACGTTCGCCGCGACCGGAGCCGGGGTGGACGACGCGGTCGGCGTGGCCACCGGGGCCTCGGCCGTCGCGGACGGCGCCGCGGACGGGGCCGACGGGGTGGCGCTCGGCACTGCCTCGCCGCCGCCCTGGCCACCGGTGCCGGACGACACGCTGGGCTTGACCGCCGGCGCGCTGCCGCTGGTCTTCGGGGTGGCCGTGCCGCTCGGCTTCACCGAGCCGGACGGTGCCGGGGCACCGGACGCGCTCGGGCTCGACGCCGCCGGGTTCAGCGCCGCCGCGGACACGTCCATGGTCGTGCCGGTGAGCAGCCGGAACCGCATGTTGGCGGCCTGCGCGAGGTCCTTGAGCTGGTCGTCGGCCTTGCCCGCCAGGGAGACCACGATGGTGTTGTTGCCCTGGATGACCACCTCGGCCTCGGAGACGCCGAGGGCGTTCACCCGATTCGAGATGATCGTCCGGGCCTGCTCCATCGCTTCCTTGGTCGGTGTCCCGCCGGCCTGCGTCGCGATGTACGTCGCCTGCGTGCCGCCGACCAGGTCGAGACCCAGTTTCGGCTTGAGGCGGTTGGTGAAGCTGCCACTGGCGTCACCAGCGAAGAAGACCATGAGATACAGGACGACGAAGATCAAGCCGAGCACGCCGAGTTGGCGTCCAGGATGCATCTGTCCCTGTGGTGGTCGTGCCACGGCGTTAGGTCTCCCTGTGTTCCGGCCGCGCGATCCGCGCGGCACTGTCGATCGATGGCCGGCCGTCGACGGTCGAAACGGCGGCCGGGACGGACCGGACCCGCCGGCTGGGAGGCCGCGGGCCGGTCCGGAAGAACGTCCTGTCAGTCCTTCTTACGGACGTCGACGACCGGGTTCACCGGCTCCTCGACGGAAGGCTCGGCGACCACCGGCTCCTCGGCCTCCGACTCGTCGGTGACCGACTCCTCGGCGACCGGCTCGTCGGCGCGGGTGAGCACCCGCGCGATCGCCGGGCGAGCGAACCGGACCTGAACGTCCGGCGCGATCTCCAGGGTCACCACGTCGTCCGCCACACCGACCACGGTGCCGTGCAGGCCGCCGATGGTGACGATCTCGTCGCCGGGTCCGATCTTGTTCTGCATCTCCATCGCTTCACGCCGCTTCTTCTGCTGCGGCCGGATCATCAGGAAATACATCACGCCGATGATCAGAATGAAGGGCAGGAACAGGCCAAGGGGATTCCCGCTGGCGGACTCGGCCAGGTACAGGGGCACGACAAACAGCCTTCCGTAGGCCTCCGGCACCGCTGTAGAGGCGGTCCGAGGCGTCAAAACATCCGGGTTGAAGCGGAGGCGAGTCTAATCGGTCAACCTGGAGACTACGAATGCGGCACACGTCACGTTCACATCACGAGGGATATTTATGTATCTCGTGCGAACAGGTCACCCTGAAAGACCCCGGACCTGCCGTCTTGCGGCGGAGTGTGACCCAGGTGCGCCCAGCCCGCCTCGGTGGCCACCCGGCCGCGCGGGGTACGCGCCAGCAGACCGGCCCGGACCAGGAACGGCTCACACACCTCCTCCACCGTGTCGGACTGCTCACCGACCGCCACGGCCAGGGTGGAGAGCCCGACCGGCCCGCCCTTGAACGACTCGATCAGCGCGCGCAGCACCGCGCGGTCGAGACGGTCCAGTCCGAGCGCGTCCACGTCGTACACCTTGAGGGCGGCCCGGGCCACCGCCTCGGTGACGATGCCGTCGGCCCGGACCTCGGCGAAGTCACGGACCCGGCGCAGCAGCCGGTTCGCGATACGCGGGGTGCCCCGGGAGCGCCCGGCGATCTCGGCCGCGCCGTCCGCGGTGATCGGCACCCCGAGGATCCGGGCCGAGCGGTGCAGCAGCGAGTCGAGGTCGGCGGGTGAGTAGAAGTCGAGGTGCGCGACAAAACCGAACCGGTCGCGCATCGGCCCGCTCAGCAGACCCGCCCGGGTGGTCGCGCCGACCAGGGTGAACGGCTCCACGTCCAGCGGGATCGCGGTGGCGCCGGGACCCTTGCCCACCACCACGTCGACCCGGAAGTCCTCCATGGCGCTGTAGAGCAGCTCCTCGGCCGGCTTGGCGATCCGGTGGATCTCGTCGATGAACAGCACGTCGCCCGGCGCCAGGCCGGTCAGGATCGCGGCCAGGTCGCCGGACCGCTCGATCACCGGGCCGCTGGTGGTCCGGATCCCGGCGCCCAGCTCGGCCGCCACGATGTTGGCCAGCGTGGTCTTGCCCAGCCCGGGCGGGCCGGACAGCAGGATGTGGTCGGGCGGGGTGCCCCGGCCCATCGCGCCCTTGAGCAGCAGTTCCAGCTGGTCACGGACCCGGTGCTGCGCGATGAAGTCGGCAAGCCGTTTCGGCCGGACGCTCGCCTCGGCGTCCAGCTCCTCGTCGCCGGCCAGCGCGGAGACCAGGTCGGGGTCGTCGTCGCCGAACTCCTCGGTCATCGAGTCTTCCCGAGCAGCCGGATCGCCTGGCGGAGCAGGATCGGCACCGACGGGACCTCACCGTCGATGGTCTCGGAGACCGCGGCCACCGCCTGGTCGGCCTGGGCGGCGGACCAGCCGAGCGCGAGCACGCCCTGCCGGACCTGCTCCTGCCAGGCCCCGGCGAGCACGCCGGCCGACCCGCCGTCGAGCAGGCCGATCGGGCCGATCTTGTCCTTGAGCTCGACGACCAGCTTCTCGGCGCCGCGCTTGCCGATGCCCGGCACCTTGGTCAGGGCGGCCAGGTCGCCGCCGGCGATCGCCCGCCGGACCGCGTCCGGCTGGTGCACCGCGAGGACCGCCTGCGCGGTCCGCGGGCCCACCCCGTTCGCCGTCAGCAGCAGGTCGAACAGTTGCCGCTCGTCCTCGTCGGCGAAGCCGAACAGGGTGAGCGAGTCCTCGCGGACGATCAGCGTGGTGGCGAACCGGGCCTCGGCGCCGGTGCGCAGCCCGGCGAGCGTGTTCGGCGTGCAGAACACCCGCATGCCGACACCGCCCACCTCGACCACGGCGCTGTCATGAAGGATCGCGGCGACCACGCCGCGCACGCTGGCGATCATCGAGTGCTCCTGCGGGCGGCGGCGAGCGCCGCGGCTTGGATCTTCGCGCGGGTTCCGCCGCGCCAGATGTGGCAGATGGCCAGCGCGAGGGCGTCCGCCGCGTCGGCCGGTTTGGGCGGGGCGTCGAGCTGCAGCAGGCGGGTCACCATCGCGGTCACCTGGGCCTTGCCCGCGGTGCCGGAGCCGGTCACGGCCGCCTTCACCTCGCTCGGCGTATACATCTCGACGGGCAGCCCGGCCCGGGCGCCGGCCAGCACGGCGACGCCGCTGGCCTGCGCGGTGCCGATCACCGTCTGCACGTTGTGCTGGGCGAACACCCGCTCCACGGCGACCGCGTCGGGCTTGTGTTCGGCCAACAGATCGGTCAACCCACGATCCAGATGCAGCAGCCGCTGCGCGATGTCGGCATCGGTGTCGGTGCGAACCACGAAGTACCCGATCAACTTACCGGGACGACCGGGCACTCCCTCGACCACACCGACGCCGCACCGGGTGAGACCCGGGTCGATGCCGAGCACGCGCACCGCGGCCCTCCCCTCACGTACGTGTGTTCGACACCCTAGTACCCCGCCCTCTTGCGCCCGCCGCCGACACGCCTCGACGATGGGGTGGGAGGTAGCCGTGTACCTCATACCGCCGATGGAGGACGATCCACCGCCAGAGTTCGTCGATGTGATCGCGGCACACGAGCGTGAGCTGCGGTATGAGGCCGTGCGCCTGGTCGGCGGCGATCCGGTGGGCCAGGAGATCTATCAGGACCTGCTGGTCGACCTGGCCGCCCACTGGCGCCGGCTGTGCTGGTGGGGCCGCCTCACCCACTCCGACGCACCCGGGCTCTACCTGCGCAGACGCCTGCTGAAACGGACCGCGGCCTGGCGCGACGACCAGATCTACCAGGTCGAGGTCCGCGTGCTGCGCACCCCGGGAGGATCGCCGGTCCCGGTGAGCGGTCCGGCCGCCAGCATCGCTCTGCGCAAGGCCGCAGTCATCGAGGGTACGGCCAGAGCGGGCCTGCGCACTCTCGCCGACGCCGGAGTCGCCTGGATGCACGCCTGGCGCCAGTCCCAGAACCGCCGCGTCGCCCGCCTCATCATCGGCAGCGTCATCCTGATCACGACGATGGTCCAGTACATGTCCTGGCTAGCCGGCCCCGGCCTCTAACCAGTAGCCCGCGAATGCGGACGGGCCGGTTCCCGCGCATTCATTCGGCCAGAGGCGAAAGCACCTGTCGAATGCGCGGGAACCGGCCCGTCCGGCCGCTGATTACGCGTCGATGAGTGCCATTACCTCGTCGGAGATGTCGAAGTTGGCGTAGACGTTCTGGACGTCGTCGCAGTCGTCGAGCGCGTCGATCAGCTTGAACGTCTTGCGCGCCGGTTCCTCGTCCAGCTCCACCGTCATGGTGGGTACCAGCGGGGACTCGGCCGAGTCGTACTCGATGCCGGCGGCCTGCAGGGCGTTGCGGACCGCGATCAGGTCGGTCGGCTCGCTGACCACCTCGAACGAGTCGCCCAGGTCGTTGATCTCCTCGGCGCCGGCCTCCAGGACGGCGAGCATCACGTCGTCCTCGCTCAGCTCGGCCTTCGGGATGATCACCTGGCCCTTGCGGTTGAACAGGTACGACACCGAACCGGCGTCGGCGAACGTGCCGCCGTTGCGGGTCAGCGCGGTGCGCACCTCGGTGGCCGCGCGGTTGCGGTTGTCGGTGAGGCACTCGATCAGCAGGGCCACGCCGTTCGGACCGTACCCCTCATACATGATCGTCTGCCAGTCGGCGCCGCCGCCTTCCAGGCCGGAACCACGCTTGACCGCGTTGTTGATGTTGTCGTTGGGGACCGAGCTCTTCTTCGCCTTCTGGATGGCGTCGTAGAGCGTGGGGTTACCGGACGGGTCGCCGCCGCCGGTCCGGGCCGCGACCTCGATGTTCTTGATGAGCTTGGCGAACATCTTGCCGCGCTTGGCGTCGACGACCGCCTTCTTGTGCTTGGTCGTCGCCCATTTGGAGTGGCCGGACATGCGTAACCTCCGTGTCTACCGTGCGGGTGCGGCCTGGCGGACCATCTCGACGAAGTACCGGTGGACGCGAAGGTCGCCGGTCAGCTCCGGGTGGAAAGCCGTGGCGAGCAGGTTGCCCTGCCGAACGGCGACAATCCTACCGGCGGTGTCACCACTATCAACGCGCCCCAGCACCCGCACGTCGGGTCCGACCTGTTCGACCCACGGCGCGCGGATGAAGACAGCGTGGAAATCGCCGCCGGCGATGCCCTCGATCTCCACGTCCGCCTCGAACGAGGCGATCTGCCGGCCGAACGCGTTGCGCCGGACGGTCATCTCGATCCCCTGGAAGGACTCCTGGTCGGGCCGGCCGTCCAGGACCGTGGTGGCCAGCATGATCATGCCGGCGCAGGAGCCGTAGACCGGCATGCCGTCCGCGATCCGCTTCCGGATCGGGTCGAGCAGGCCGAAACTGATCGCCAGGTTGCTCATCGTGGTGGACTCACCGCCGGGGATCACCAGCGCGTCGACGTCGGCGAGTTCCTCGGGCCGGCGGATGGGCCGCGCCAGCACGTCCGACTCGGCCAGGGCGGACAGGTGTTCGCGCACGTCGCCCTGCAGGGCCAGCACTCCGATGTTCACGCCGACAACTCTAAAACGCCCCGCGCGACCCCCGCGCACCGTGGTCTCCCCCACCAGCCGGGGCCGGTGGGGTTGGCGGCTAATGCAGGCCACTCTGGGGTCGATTGGCTATCGAGGGGTCCGGTAACAGCTTCGTAGGATCGCCCTAACAACCCCGCACGAGGAGTCGTATGTCTGAGAACCAGCCCGCCGTCGGGACCGCTCGCGTCAAGCGCGGCATGGCGGAGATGCTCAAGGGCGGCGTGATCATGGACGTCGTCAACTCCGAGCAGGCGAAGATCGCTGAGGACGCCGGCGCGGTGGCCGTGATGGCGCTGGAGCGGGTGCCGGCTGACATCCGGGCCCAGGGCGGCGTGTCGCGGATGTCGGACCCCGACATGATCGACGCCATCATCAACACCGTGTCGATCCCGGTGATGGCCAAGGCCCGGATCGGGCACTTCGTCGAGGCGCAGGTGCTGCAGTCGCTCGGCGTCGACTACATCGACGAGTCCGAGGTGCTGACACCGGCCGACTTCGCCAACCACATCGACAAGTGGCAGTTCACCACGCCGTTCGTGTGTGGCGCGACGAACCTGGGTGAGGCGCTGCGCCGGATCACCGAGGGCGCCGCGATGATCCGTTCGAAGGGCGAGGCCGGCACCGGCGACGTCTCGAACGCGACCACCCACATGCGCAAGATCCGCGCGGAGATCCGCCGGTTGCAGACCCTGCCGGAGGACGAGCTGTACGTCGCCGCGAAGGAGCTGCAGGCGCCGTACGAGCTGGTCAAGGAGGTCGCCGAGGCGGGCAAGCTGCCGGTCGTGCTGTTCACCGCGGGTGGCATCGCCACGCCGGCCGACGCGGCCATGATGATGCAGCTCGGCGCCGAGGGCGTGTTCGTCGGCTCGGGCATCTTCAAGTCCGGCAACCCGGCACAGCGCGCCGAGGCGATCGTCAAGGCGACCACGTTCCACGACGACCCGGACGTGATCGCCAAGGTGTCGCGCGGGCTGGGCGAGGCCATGGTCGGGATCAACGTCGAGGAGATCCCGCAGCCGCACCGGCTCGCCGAGCGTGGCTGGTAGTCATCTCGTGGAAAAGGGCCGCCCGGCTGGGCGGCCCTTTTCCGTCAAAGGACGGGGAGCGGGGTCTCCGGAGGAACGGCCGGGACCGGGACCGGCATCGGCAGGGCCGGCATGATCGGCTCGACGATGTCGAAGTACCGCGGCATCGGGTAGCGCCCGGGCAGCCGCAGCACCCGCACCAGTTTGCGGCGCCGCGCGGTGAGCGCGTCCCGGACCAGGTCGGTGTGCACCTGCCGGGCCAGCACCACCCGCCGGCTGCTGCCGATCAGGGTGCGTGCCGCCGGGTCGGCCGGGTTCAGCACGATCCCGTGCAGCTGCCGGGTCAGGTCGTTCTCGGCGGACTCCCGCTCGTCCGGCTCGGCGTCCAAGGCCAGCCGCGCGGCGGCGTACAGCTCGATCGCGTCGCTCTGCTCGGCGACCACCGCGGCGGCCGCGGCGCGGCGCAGCAGGTGGGCGTCGAGGGCGCGTTCCGCCGACTGGGCGCGGGCGTGCACCCGCTCGACCCGCTGGGCGGTCCAACCGAGGTACGCCGAGAAGATCGCGGCCAGCACGACGGCACCCACCACCCACCACATGCGGGGCATCGTAGTGCCGGAATGTGTCCGACCGTTACCTGCCCCGGACGGATCAGGCCCCGTTGTCGTCGAAAACGCGCCCGTCGGTGGCCTCGATCGCCGTGGTGTAGACCTCGAGCACCCGGGCGGCCACACTCGGCCAGTCGAACGCTCCGACCGTCTGCCGGGCGCAGGAGGCCAGGTCAGCCCGTCGGGCGGGGTTGTCGAGGAGGTCGCCGAGCAGCTCGGTGAGCGCTGTCGCGTCGCCGTTCGGGAAGAGCGCGCCGGCCCGGCCACCGTCCAATACCCGACGGAACGCGTCGAGGTCGCTGGCCGCGATCGCCGCGCCGGCCGCCATCGCCTCGGTGAGGATCATGCCGAAGCTCTCGCCGCCGGTGTTCGGCGCCACGTAGACGTCGACGCTGCGCAGCATCCGGGCCTTGTCCGGCTCGCTGACCAGCCCGAGGAACTCGACCCGGGAGTGGAACTCGGCCGGGATGTCCTCGAAGAGCTCGTCCCGGTCGCCGGGGCCGGCCACCAGCAGACGCAGGCCGGGTCGCTTGGCGGCCAGCGCGACGAACGCCGTACGAAGCAGCGGGAACCCCTTGCGAGGCTCGGTGAAACGGCCGAGGAAACCGATCGCACCGCCCTCCCCGGGCCAGCCCGGCAGAGCGGGCGCGGTGGCGAACTTGCGCACCGCGACCCCGTTGGGGATCTCCACGGCGCCGCCACCGAGGTGCTCCACCTGCACCTTGCGGGCCAGTTCGCTGACCGCGATCCGTGCGGTGATCTTCTCCATCACCGGCTGCAGGAAGTTCTGCGCGACGGCGAGGGCCCGGGAGCGGGTCATCGCGGTGTGGAAGGTGGCCACCACCGGGCCGCGCGCGGAGAGCACCGCGAGCAGCGACAGGCTGGGCGTGAGCGGCTCGTGCACGTGCAGCACGTCGAACTCGCCGCGGGCCAGCCAGCGGCGCACCCGGGCGGTGGAGACCGGCCCGAAGGCGATCCGGGCGACCGACCCGTTGTACGGCAGCGGCAGCGCCCGCCCGGCCGGCACCAGGTAGTCCGGCAGCTCGGCGTCCTCGTCGGCGGGCGCCAGCACGCTGACGTGGTTACCGGAATCGATCAGCGCCTCGGCCAGGTCCATGATGTGGTTCTGCACACCGCCGGGGACGTCGAACGAGTAGGGCGAGACGATCCCGATCCGCACGGCCGACCTCCTAGATCCAGAGCTTCTGGAGCATGTGCCAGTCCTGCGGGTGCTCGGCGATGCCGAGGGCGAACGCGTCGGCCATCAGCTGGGTGGTGCGCTTGACACGCTCGTCGAGCGGACCGTCCTCCGGTGGGGTGATCTTCCGGAGCCGGGCCTCGACCCGGTGCTCCGAATACCACATGTCGACGGTGAACATCGGCGCTCCGGTGCGCAGCGCGAGGATCGCCGGACCGGCCGGCATCCGGGTGCGCCCGCCGAAGAACTGCACCTCGACGCCGTTGCGGGACAGGTCCCGGTCGGCCAGCAGCGGCACCACCCAGCCCTGCTTCAGGTGGTCGCCGAGCTCGTCGAGCGGCGAGCGCTCACCGCCGGTCAACGGCAGCACCCGCATGCCCAGGCTCTCCCGGTACTCCAGGAACTGCTTGTAGAGCGACTCCGGTTTGAGCCGCTCGGCGACCGTGATCATGGGCCAGTCGTGGGAGACCACCCAGGCCGCGGCCGCGTCCCAGTTCGCAACGTGCGGCAACGCCAGGATCAGCCCGTTGCCCTCGGCGATCAACTTCTTCATTTCTTCGTACGAGTCGGTCTGCATGAAGAACCCGGCGGCGTTCTGCGCCCGGGACTGCGACGGCAGGCGGAACGCCTCCATCCAGTACCGGGCGTACGACCGGAGGCCGTCCCGGACCAGCGTGTCCGGCATGTCCGGGCCGGCCACCTGCTGCAGGTTGCGGCGCAGACGCTGGGTGCCGGGGCCACCGCCCCGGTAGGCCCGGTCGGCGGCCGCGGTGAACAGCTTGCGGGCGACCGGCAGCGGCAGGGCGCGCACCACCCGCCACCCGGCCGTGTAACCGAGAGCGATCAGGCGGTCCTTCATGCGGCGGGCTCGGTCCGCGCCGAGTGGACCAGCCGCTGGAACACCGTGATCAGGGAGAGCGCGGCGAGCACCCACAGCGCGGCGGGCAGGCCCCACTCCAGGCCGGCCGCGCCGAGCAGGCCGCCGACACCCACGATGAGCAGGCGTTCCAGGCGCTCGGCGATGCCCACGTCGGCGTTCAGGCCGAGGCTCTGCGCCCGGGCCTTGACGTACGACACGACCTGACCGGCGACCAGGCTGATCAGGGCGGCGACCAGGCCACCGTACGGATTGCCCTGCCCGGCCAGGTAGTACGCGACGGCACCGAAGACCGCGCCGTCGGCGAGCCGGTCCATCGACGAGTCGAGGAGCGCGCCGAACTTCCCGGTTCCGCCTCGCATCCGGGCCATCGTGCCGTCGAGCGCATCGGTGAGGGCACAGGCGGTTACGATCACGGTGCCGGCCAGGAGATGCCCTTGCGCACCGAAATAGGAACCGATGAGCACACCGACGGTGCCCGCGATTGTGACGGCGTTGGGTGTGACGCCGATTCTGAGCAGGAAACGTGCGACCGGGTTGACGCCGTACGAGACGACGGCACGGGCCGTTACTTGAACGATCTTTGCCATGGCCGTCCCACCATAACGGCGCGGGCCTGGTGGCGGTACGGCTCGCCCCCCGGTTAGCCGGATCGTCACCATCCGGCACGATCTGGTGTCCGCCGGTCCTTGCGGCCGGGGACGGCCCGGGTGTCGAATTTTATCCACAGCCGCGTCACCCCACGGATACATCAAGCGGATACGACAGGAGCGCTCGGCATGGCGCAGAAGACTTCGGAGAAGGGACTCGCCGGCGCCGTCGCGCCGGTGGTGACAGAGCCCGGCAGAGTTCGCAACGTGGTGCTGGTGGGTCACTCCGGCGCCGGGAAGACGACCCTGGTGGAGGCGCTGCTCGCCGCCACCGGCACGATCCCGCGCACCGGCAGCGTGACGGAGGGCACCACGGTCACCGATCACGACCCGGCCGCGGTCCGGCAGCAACGCTCGGTGGCGCTGGCCTGCGCCCCGCTCGTGCACCGGGACGTGAAGATCAACCTATTGGACGCGCCGGGGTACGCCGACTTCGTCGGTGAGCTGCGGGCCGGGCTGCGCGCGGCGGACGCGGCGCTGTTCGTGGTCTCGGCGGTGGACGGTGTCGACGAGTCGACCGTCACCCTCTGGGAGGAATGTGCCGCGGTCGGCATGCCGCGCGCCGTCGCGATCACCCGGCTGGACCACCCGCGCGCCGACTACGAGGCGGCGCTGCAGGACTGCCAGGAGGCGTTCGGCGAGAATGTGCTGCCGACCTACCAGCCGATGCTCGGCGACGACGGCCAGTCGGTCGTCGGCCTGATCGGCCTGGTAACGCTGCGGGTGCTCGACTACTCGCAGGGGTACCCGCCGCGGATCGGCGAGGCCGAGCCGGAGCACCTGAACCCGATCGCCGACGACCGCAACACGCTCATCGAGGGGATCATCGCGGAGAGCGAGGACGAGACCCTGATGGACCGGTACATCGCCGGTGAGCTGATCGACACCGCGGCGCTGCTGCCCGACCTGCACCAGGCGGTCGCCCAGGGCAACTTCCACCCGGTCATCCCGGTCTGCGCGGGCACCGGCGTCGGGCTGGACGCGCTGCTCGACGGCCTGGTCGACGCCGCGCCGTCGCCGCTGGAGCACGACCTGCCGGTGGTCACCGGCGTGGACGGCTCGCCGCGCTCCCCGCTGACCTGCGACCCGGACGGCCCGCTGGTGGCCGAGGTGGTACGCACCACGATCGACCGGCACGTCGGCCGGGTCTCGCTGGTCCGGGTCTTCTCCGGCACGCTGCGCCCCGACCAGGTGCTGCACGTCTCCGGGCACGGCCTGACCGGGCGCGGGCACCCGGACCACGACGCCGACGAGCGGGTCGCGCACGTCTACGCCCCGCTGGGCGCGCAGCTGCGCGAGGTGCCGTACGCGATCGCCGGCGACCTCTGCGCGATCACCAAGTCGGGCAGCGCCGAGACCGGTGACACGCTCTCCGGCAAGGACGACCCGATGCTGATGACGCCGTGGTCGATGCCCGAGCCGCTGCTGCCGATCGCGGTGGTCGCCAAGACCCGCTCGGACGAGGACTCGCTGGCCAAGAACCTGGCCCGGCTGGTGGCCGGCGACCCGACGCTGCGCCTGGAACGCAACCCGGAGACCCACCAGCAGGTGCTCTGGACGATGGGCGAGTCGCACGCCGACGTGGTGCTGGAACGGCTCCGGGCCGGCGGTGTCGAGCTGGACACCGAGCCGGTGAAGGTGGCGCTGCGGGAGACGTTCGGCGGCCCGGCCAAGGGGCACGGCCGGCACGTCAAGCAGTCCGGTGGCCACGGCCAGTACGCGGTCTGCGACATCGAGGTGGAGCCGCTCCCCCGCGGCGCCGGCTTCGAGTTCGTCGACCGGGTGGTCGGCGGCGCGGTGCCGCACAACTACATCCCGTCGGTGGAGAAGGGGGTCCGCGCCCAGCTGGAGAAGGGCATCGTCGCCGGATACCCGGTGGTCGACCTGCGGGTCACCCTCTTCGACGGCAAGTCGCACAGCGTGGACTCCTCGGACGCGGCGTTCCAGACCGCCGGGGCGCTGGCCCTGCGCGAGGCCGCCGCGGCCGGCCAGGTGACGCTGCTGGAGCCGGTGGACGAGGTGCTGGTGCGGGTGCCGGACACCTACGTCGGCGCGGTGATGAGCGATCTCTCCGGCCGCCGTGGCCGGCCACTGGGCACGGACACCGAGGACGACGGCGGGCACAGCCTGGTCCGGGCCGAGGTCCCGGCGGCGGAGCTCGTCCGGTACGCGGTGGAGCTGCGCGCGCTGTCCTCCGGGTCGGGCACGTTCTCCCGGTCGTACGTCCGGCACGAGCCGATGCCCCCGCACCTGGCCGACGTGGTCACCAAGGAGCACGCCCGGTAGGGAACCGCCGCGGTCAGGGAGCCGGCCACGCCTTCGCCAGCATCAGCCGGGTGTCGGCGAGCAGCTGCGGCAGGATCTTGGTCTGACCGATCACCGGCATGAAGTTGGCGTCGCCGCCCCACCTCGGCACCACGTGCTGGTGCAGGTGGGCGGCGATCCCGGCGCCGGCCACCGAGCCCTGGTTCATACCCAGGTTGAAGCCGTGCGGGCGGCTCACCGTCCGGATCACCCGCATCGCCGTGCGGGTGAACGCGGCCACCTCGGCCGTCTCGGCGTCGGTGAGGTCGGTGTAGTCCGCCACGTGCCGGTACGGGCAGACCATCAGGTGACCGGGGTTGTACGGGTACAGGTTCAGCACCGCGAAGACCAGCTCACCGCGCGCCACCACCAGGGTGTCCGGCTCGGGCACCGCCGGCGCAAGGCAGAACGGGCAGCCCGCCGGCTTCTGTTCGCCGGTGACGTACGCCATCCGGTGCGGAGTCCAGAGCCGTTCCAGCCCGTCCGGCTCACCCGTCGCATCCACGATCGCATCCTATGCGGTGGCGCTCTCCGCATCCGCGTGCACGTGATAGCGGCCGCCGCCGTTCCGCTTGGCCACGTACATCGCGGTGTCCGCGTCCCGCAGCACGTCGTCGGCGCCCTGCCCGGGCCCGGACAGCGCGATCCCGATGCTCGCCGGGGTACGCACCACGTGCCCGGCCACCGTCATCGGCAGGTTCAGCGCCCGGACCACCCGCCCGGCGATCACCAGCGCGCCGGCCGGCTCGTTCAGGTCCTCGGCCAGGATGACGAACTCGTCGCCGCCCAGCCGGGCCACCGTGTCCTCGGTCCGGACACACGTCCGCAGCCGGTCCGCCACGATCTGCAGCACCGCGTCACCGACGTCGTGCCCGTACGTGTCGTTCACCGGCTTGAACCCGTTCAGGTCCAGCAGCAGCACCCCGATCCGCCGGTCGGTACGCCGGGCCC
This sequence comes from Actinoplanes awajinensis subsp. mycoplanecinus, assembly GCF_001509495.1. Lineage (NCBI taxonomy): Bacteria > Bacillati > Actinomycetota > Actinomycetes > Micromonosporales > Micromonosporaceae > Actinoplanes > Actinoplanes awajinensis. The sequence continues at coordinate 25,062 of NZ_LLZH01000301.1, forward strand.
GGGCCAGCGACGCGGTCAGCCGGTCCCAGAGCAGCGCCCGGTTGCCCAGCCCGGTGAGCATGTCGTGCATCGCGCGCCGGGTCAGCTCGGCGGTCAGCGCCACGCTGTCCAGCGCCAGCGACACCTGGGTGCGCAGCGTCTGCAGGGACTTGATCACGTCGGCGGGCAGTTCCCGCTCCGCGCCGACCTGCAGGGTGCCGAAGAACCGGCCGCCGTTGAGCAGCGGCAGCAGCAGGATCGGCCGGTCGCCGAGGGTGTCCAGCCCGACCACCCCGAGCGCGCCGAGCGTGGTCCCGGAGATCACCTCACCGCTCGCCAGCCGGGCCAGCAGCGGGCCCGGCACCGCGTCGCTGGGCAGCCGGAACCCGGCCACCGTCGCGGCGCCGTCACCGGCGGCGTGCAGCACGGTCCAGTTGTCCGGGTCGTCGGGTGTCACGCTGACGATCACGGCCCGCCCGCCCGGGCAGTCCGCGACCAGCGCCGCCGCGGCGCTCGCCGCCAGCCGCTGCACCTGCGCCAGGTCGTTCGTGGTGAGCAGCCCGGTGCCGAGGTCGTTGAGGATCTGCTCACGGGTCATCGCCTGGCGCAGCGCGCTCAGGCTGGCGTCCACCCGGACCAGCAGCCGGGTGTTGTCCCGCAGCCCGATCACCTGCCGCAGCACGACCAGCCCGGTGAGCAGGATCGAGCCGGCGACCACCGGCCAGGACCGCCCGGACAGGCCCCCGAGCAGGGCCCCGATCAGCAGCGCGCAGGCCGCGGTGATCGCCAGGTAGGGCACCAGGCTGGTCGGCCGGTGCCCGGTCGCCTCCTCGGGCGCCGCGACGCCCTCGCCGGCCACCGTCCGCAGCTGCGCCGCACCGGCCGCGATGATCAGCCCGGCGAACAGCATCCAGACGGCCAGCGTCCAGTGCTGCTCGTCCTCGGCCAGCACCCGCTGGCAGACCGGGACCACCACGTTGCAGCCGGCGGCCAGGCCGGACCAGAGCAGCGAGCGCCGGCCCACCTGGACCGGGCCGCCGAGCACCAGGCGGGCGATGGCGAAGAGCACGACGAGCACGCCGCACGTCTTGATCATGACCATGGCCGGCACGAAGCCGCCGTGGCCGAGCAGGTGCGGGTAGATCAGGAAGTACCAGACGAAGAGCATCCCGGCGACCTGCACGATCGCCACGTCCAGGGCCAGCCGGGCGTTGCTCGCCGACCAGCGCGCGCGGATCGGCACGGTCAGCAGACCGGCCAGCACCAGCAGCATCACGGTGATGTCGCCGACCCAGACCACCGGGCTCGGCGACGGATACCGGTGGTCGCCGGTGACCAGCATGTAGCCCAGCGCCCAGCCGGTGGCCGCGGTCATCACCGTCCAGCCCAGCGCGGTGAGCGTGGAGTACCGCCGGGCGCCGGCCAGCCGGGTGCGGCGGGCCGCCCGCCAGCACAGCGCGGCCGCGGCGGCGGAGAGCAGCGGTGCGCTGACCCGGTAGCCGGTGACCTGCAGCGTCCAGCCGCCGAGGTCGGCCACCAGCAGCAGGATCCCGGCCACGACCGGGATCTGCAGCAGCCGGTACCTCATGAGATCTCCGCCAGCGCGTGCACGTGGTAGCGGCCGCCGCCCTGGCGCTTGGCCACGTACATCGCGGTGTCCGCCTCGCGCAGCACGTCGTCGGTCCCGCTGCCCGGTACGGAGAGGGTGATGCCGATGCTGGCCGGGGTGCGCAGGGTGTTCCCCCGTACGGTCACCGGCTCGTTGAGCGCCTCGATGATCCGTTCGGCGATCACCAGCACGTCCCCGGGCTCGCGCAGGTCCTCGGTGACCACCACGAACTCGTCGCCGCCGAGCCGGGCCACGGTGTCCTCGGTGCGCACACACGTCCGCAGCCGGTCGGCCACCTCCTTGAGCAGGGTGTCCCCGGCGTCGTGGCCGAACGTGTCGTTGACCGCCTTGAAGCCGTTCAGGTCGAGCAGCAGCACCCCGACCGGCCGCTGGGTCCGGCGGGACCGGGCCAGCGCGCCGGTGAGCCGGTCCCGCAGCAGCGCCCGGTTGCCCAGCTCGGTGAGCATGTCGTACATCGCCCGGCGGGTCAGCTCGGCGGTCAGCGCCACCCCGGCCAGGGCCAGCGACACCTGGGTACGCAGCGTCTCCAGCGACTTGACCAGCTCGTCGGGCAGCTCGTCGTCGGTGGTCACGCCGATCGACCCGAACGCACGGTCCCCGCTGAGCAGCGCCAGCACCGCCGGTGGCCGGCTCTCCGGGAGGTCCGGCCCGGTGGTGTGCACGACGGTCCCGTCCGGGTCCCGGATCTCCACCCGGGGGTTGGCGCAGCCGTCGAGCAGCGCGACCGCCGCGTCCGCGGCCAGCCGGTGCACCTCGGCGACCTCGGTGCTGCCGAGCATCGCGGTGCCCAGGTCACTGAGCACGTGTTCCCGGACCATCGCCTGGCGCAGGGCGATCATGCCCGTGTCGACCTGCTGCAGCAGCCGCTGGTTGTCCCGCAGCCCGATGATCTGGTGCACCACCACCAGGGTGGTCAGCGCCACCGCCAGGGGGAGCGTGACCAGGGTTCCGACGCCGACCGCGTGCAGCACGAAACAGACGGCGGCCAGGGCGTACCCGGCCAGCGCCAGCCTCGGCGTCCGGAACTGCATGCAAACCCCGTCTCCCGCCGCCGCACGAAGCGGAGGCACCGCCGCCGCGAAGTGCGGAGGCTCTACCGCCGTTACGTCGGTCGGCGGGAGGCGGAGCTGAGATCAGACCGCGGACGGCCCGGTGTTAACTCGGGAGCGAACGATCTCGGCCACGTGCGCGACGGCCTCGTCGAGCGAGACGCCGTTGCGCTGCGAGCCGTCCCGGTAGCGGAACGACACGGTGCCGCCGTTGACGTCGTCGTCGCCGGCGATCGCCATGAACGGGATCTTCTGCTGCTGCGCGGTACGGATCTTCTTCTGCATCCGGTCGCTGGAGTAGTCGACCTCGGCCCGGATTCCTGCCGCCTTGAGCTTCTCGATGAACGAGGCCAGGTAGTCGGCGTGGTCGTCGCGGATCGGGATGCCGACCACCTGCACCGGCGCCAGCCAGGCCGGGAACGCGCCGGCGTAGTGCTCGACCAGCACGCCGAAGAACCGCTCCAGCGAGCCGAACTTCGCCGAGTGGATCATCACCGGCTCCTGCCGGGTGCCGTCGGCGGCCTGGAACTCCAGACCGAACCGGGACGGCATGTTGAAGTCGTACTGGATCGTCGACATCTGCCAGGTGCGGCCGATCGCGTCCTTCGCCTGGACGCTGATCTTCGGGCCGTAGAACGCGGCGCCACCCGGGTCGAGCACCAGTTCGAGGCCGGACTCGGTCGCCACGTCCTCGAGGACCTTGGTGGCCGTCTCCCACTGCTCGTCCGTACCGATGAACTTGTCGCTCTTCGGGTCCCGGGTCGACAGCTCGAGGTAGTAGTCGTCCAGGCCGAAGTCGTCGAGCAGCGAGCGCACGAAGTTCAGCAGGTGCTTGATCTCGCCGGGCGCCTGCTCGGCGGTGACGTAGGAGTGCGAGTCGTCCTGGGTCAGGCCGCGCACCCGGGTCAGGCCGTGCACCACGCCGGACTTCTCGTAGCGGTACACCGTGCCGAACTCGAACAGGCGCATCGGCAGCTCACGGTAGGACCGCCCGCGCGACCTGAAGATCAGGTTGTGCATCGGGCAGTTCATCGCCTTGAGGTAGTAGTTCGCCCCCTCGAGCTCCATCGGCGGGAACATCGTGTCCTTGTAATAGGGCAGGTGTCCCGACGTCTGGAAGAGGTTCTCCTTGCTGATGTGCGGGGTACCGACGTACTGGAAGCCCTCCTCGATGTGGCGGGCCCGGACGTAGTCCTCCATCTCCCGCTTGATCACCCCACCCTTCGGGTGGAAGACCACGAGGCCCGACCCGATTTCATCGGGGAAGGAGAACAGGTCCAGCTCGCTGCCCAGCTTGCGGTGGTCGCGGCGCTCGGCTTCGGCAAGACGGTTCAGGTACGCCTTGAGCTCGTCCCGCGACGGCCACGCCGTGCCGTAGACCCGCTGCAGCTGCGGGTTCTTCTCGCTGCCCCGCCAGTACGCGGCGGCCGAGCGCATCAGCTTGAACGCCGGGATCAGCCGCGTCGACGGCAGGTGCGGCCCGCGGCACAGGTCGCCCCAGACCCGGTTGCCGTCCTTGTCGACGTTGTCGTAGTGGGTCAGCTCGCCCGCGCCGACCGCCACCGCTTCCTCATCGACCTCGCCCTTGATGTCGACCAGCTCGAGCTTGTAAGGCTCGGCGTGCAGCTCGGCCTTGGCCTCGTCGAGCGACGAGTACTCCCGGCGGCGGAACGTCTGACCGGCCTTGACGATCTCCTGCATCCGCTTCTCGAGCTTCGTCAGGTCCTCCGGCTGGAACGGCTTCTCGACGTCGAAGTCGTAGTAGAAACCGTCCCGGATCGGCGGGCCGATGCCGAGCTTGGCGGCCGGGAAGATGTCCTGCACGGCCTGGGCCAGCACGTGCGCGGCGGAGTGGCGCAGCACGTCCAGCCCGTCCGGCTCGTCGATACCGACCGGGGTGACCGCGGCGTCGGCGTCCGGCGTCCAGGTCAGGTCACGCAGCCGGCCGTCGGCGTCGCGCACCACGACGACCGCCCTCGGACCGTGCACCGGGAGCCCGGCGGCGGCCACCGCGTCGGCCGCCGTAGTCCCGGCCGGGACGACTAGGGGGTCGGCCGCCGCGGGCGTACGGGGTGCAGACACGGTGATCTCCATTCAGAAGGTGACGTAGGCGTCCTGATGCTATCCGCCGGTGATTCAGTCACTGCTCTCGGCGGCCAGCCACGCCGGTAGCGGCTCGCGCCCGGCCAGCCACGCGCCGGGGATCCCGGCGGTCCCGGTGTACGCCGCCACCACTCCCCCGGCGATCGCCGCGGTGGTGTCCACGTCCCCGCCGGCCACCACGCACGCCGCCACGGCCGCCGGGAAGTCGTCCAGATAGCGGTCGGCGACCCAGAGCGCGAACGGCACGGTGTCCTGCGCGGTCGCCTGCCCGCCGTTGCCCAGCCGTTCGGCCGCCTCCTGGACGCCGCCGCGCCAGGCCGCCGCCGTGGTCAGCCCGTCCCGGACGACGCTCGGCGCGGTGTGCGCCGCCGCGGCCAGCAGCGTGCGCCCCGGGTCGGGCCGGTGGCCGTTGAGCCGGGCGGCCGCCGCGAACGCCGCGGCCACGGTCACCGCGACCCCACCGGCGATGCCCTCCGGGTGCGCGTGGGTCACCTCGGCGGCCCGGCTGCCCTGCGCCGCGGCCCGGGCCAGTGAGTCGGCGTGCCAGGCGCCCAGCGGGGCGGCCCGCATCGCCGCGCCGTTGCCGCAGGAACCCTGTCCGTCGAAGGCCGCGGCCGCCGCGATCGGCCAGGGCAGGCCCTCACGGATCTGGCGCAGCATCACCACCGCGCCGGGGCCGTACCCGCGGTAGGGCTCGAAGCGGCGGCCGAGCAGGTCGGCGAACCCGTCGCGGTCGAAGTCGCCGTCACCGAGCGTCGCAACCAGGCAGCACGCCTGCTCGGTGTCGTCGGTCCAGTCCCAGGGCGGGTCGGGTGTCCGGGCGTCGAGCAGGTCGGTGGGGTGATTTCCGGGCACGAAGTACTGCGCTCCGAGGGCGTCGCCGACGCTGAGGCCGGCCAGGCTGTCCAGCGCCAAGTCCCGGCGCGTACGGGGAAAGAGAGTGAATGACATCGGTACTTCGGATCGTATTCCATCACTGACTGTCATCAAAGCATCTCGTTCCATGACCCTTTAGGTTTCGCCCGTCGGAGCCAGTACGGTCTTCGCATGGCCACGGTATTGCTCGTCGAAGACGATCATGTCGTGCGTGGCGCCATGCTTCGTTCGCTCGCCGACCGGGGGCATGCCGTGCACGCCGTCGGCACCGCGCTCGAGGCGCTCCGCCGGGTCGCCGCGGAGACGCCCGACCTGGTGGTCCTCGATCTCGGGCTGCCCGACCTGGACGGGTCGGACGCGCTGCGGATGCTGCGCGGGATCACCGACGTGCCGATCATCATCGCCACCGCGCGCGACGACGAGCAGACCGTCGTGCGGCTGCTCCGGGCCGGCGCCGACGACTACATGGTCAAGCCGTTCACCGGCGCCCATCTGGACGCCCGGATCTCCACGGTGCTGCGCCGGGTCGGTCGCGCCAGCCGCGCCGCCCAGCCCGCCGTGCACGAGGTCGGCGAGCTGCGGGTGGACATCGGCGAGCGGAGCGCGGTGCTCGGCGACCAGACGCTGGCGCTGACCCGCAAGGAGTTCGACCTGCTGGCGTACCTCGCCGCCCGTCCGGGCCGAGTGGTTTCCCGTCGTGAGCTGTTGGAGGAGGTATGGCGACAGCCGTCGGTCGGCGAGGACCAGACCATCGACGTGCATTTGTACTGGCTCCGCCGGAAACTGGGCGAGTCCGCGGCGAAACCCCGCTACCTGCGCACCGTGCGGGGGGTCGGATTCCGGTTGGTGGCGCCGGACTGAGGTTGCGGCTGGCGTACACGACCGCCGCCACCACCGCGGTCGCCGCGCTGGTCTTCCTCGTCCCGCTGGGCTGGGAGCTGCGCTCCGACCACCGGGAGCAGGCCCTGGCCGACGCGACCCGGTCCACCTCCACGGTGGCCGGCGCGATCGTCGCCGGCGCCGGGCAGAAGGGTGTCGCCGCCGCGGTCGCCGCGGCCGGTGACGTCGTCGTGCACACCCCGGGCCTGGCGCCCGGTGACGGCGGCCGGGTGTCCGGCCGGCAGGTCGACCTGGCCGCGACCGCGACCGAGGCGAGCGTCGTGGACGTCCCCGGCGGTGTGGCGCGCCTGCAGCCGGTCACCGCGGGCAGCAAGTCCTACGTGATCGAGGCGTTCGTGCCGGACTCCGCGCTGGGTGAGAACACCGCCCGCGACTGGTGGCTGCTGCTCGGGCTGGCGATAGTGCTGGTCGGCGGCTCGGTGATAGTGGTCGACCGGCTGGCCCGGGGCGCTGTCGACTCGGCCAACAACCTGGTCGCCGCGGCGCTCGCGGTCGGCGACGGCGACCTCGGCGTCCGCATCCAGCCGTCCGGCCCGCGCGAGCTGGCCGAGGCCGGGTACGCGTTCAACCGGATGGCCGACCGGCTGGTCTCGGCGCGCACCGACGAGCGGGAGTTCGTCGCCGACCTGTCGCACCGGCTGCGCACCCCGCTGACCGCGCTGCGCCTGGACGCCGAGGCGCTCGACCCGGACGACACCCAGATCATCGACCTCTCCGCGGCCGAGGTGGACCGGCGGCGGGGCATCCGGCGCATCCGGCAGGCCATCGCGTCCCTCGACGACGAGGTCAACCAGCTGATCAACACCACCCGGCAAGCGGTCGCCGCGCAGGTGGCGGCCACCCCCGAGGAGGGCCTGTGCGACGCCAGCGAGGTGGTCCGGGAACGCATGACCTTCTGGTCGGCGCTGGCCGGCGACCAGGACCGGCAGTACCGCGTGGTCGGCGCGCAGATGCGCATCCCGGTGCCGGTGCCCCGGGCCGAGCTGGCCGCCGCGCTGGACGCGGTGCTCGGCAACGTGTTCCGGTACACCCCGCAGGGCACGTCGTTCGAGGTGGCGCTGTCGCGCCGGGACGGCTGGGTGGCGCTGCGGGTCGACGACGCCGGACCGGGCATCCCGGACCCGGAGCAGGCGCTGCGCCGGGGTCAGAGCCAGCAGGGCTCGACCGGCCTGGGCCTGAACATCGCCCATCGGCTGACCCAGTCCACCGGCGGGTCGGTCAGCCTGGACCGCGCCGCGATGGGCGGGGCCAGCGTGGTCATGCTGATCGCCGACGCGGAGGCCGCCCCCAAGGCGGCGAACCGGTTCGGCCTGGTCGGACGGGGCCGGTTGACACGTGACCGGGAGTCCGGCCGCCGCCGAGGACAGCAAACGTAGTTAGCGCAAGCCCCCTGACGGACTCCTCCCCCAGACGGAACAAGAGTTGCTTAGATCTGTTTTAAGAGTGTTCCCCTGGCTCTTCCGGCCTGGCAGTGTTCCCTCCGATCCCATCCGGCTCCCCGAGCCGCTCACCGCAGCACGTCCCCATCGCCGCGGCCGGCGGAGTCACCGCGTGGTGGGGGGCGGGCACCCCATGGCCCCCTCCCACCGCGTCCCCGCTCGACGCGTTACCGCACGACGAGGAGACGCTTTGCCCGCGCATCGCCGGTCAGCGTTCCGTGGGTCGCCCGAGGGGCGGCGCCGCGCCGAGACCGACAAGCCGCGGAAGTCACGCTCAGCAACCAGCCGGATGCTTCCGGTGGCGCTCGGCATCGCCCTGCTCGGAGTCGGTGGCGTGGTCGGGCCCAGCGTGATCGGCCACTCGTCCGCTCCGGACCCGGGCGCGTTCCAGCTCACCGCGCTGCCCAAGGACGCCCCCGACGAGGGTCTGGTCTACGACGGGCTGAAGCCGGTGGCGGCCGACGCGCTGTGCTCCGGGTCGTACGTGGTGCTCGACGAGACCTGCACGCACGGACCGGACGTGGCACCCACCGGCCTGTCCGTCCGCAAGGACGTCGCACCGGTCACCGCCGCCACCAAGCTGCCCGGCACCGTCCGGGTGGTCCAGCCGGTGGTCGTCCCGCCGGACGCCGAGATCGCCCGCGACCTGGGCGGCAGCGCGCTGACCCCGGAGGCGCCGGCGCTGATCCCGGACCCGGCACCCGGCAACGCCGACTTCGTGCTCGGCCGCGACGGTGTGGCCTGCGAGAGCGACGGGCAGAGCGGCCGCCGGGTGCAGATGCTCTATCTGTACGCGGCCGGCACCGCCACCCGCTACAACACGTTCGTCAACTCGTTCCGCACCTGGGCCGGCGGCGTCGACGCGATCTTCGACGCCAGCGCGGGTGAGACCGGTGGCTCCCGGCACGTGCGGTACGTGACGACGCCGGAGTGCACGGTCGCGGTCGCCGAGGTGGAGCTGCCGCCCGGGTCGCTCGACTCGTTCACCGACACCGTCAAGGCGCTCGGCGATCTCGGGTACAACCGCACCGACCGCAAGTACCTGATGTTCGCCGACGCGAACGTCTACTGCGGCATCGCCACCTACGTCGACGACAAGCGCCCGGGGCGGACCAACCGCAACAACGGCGGCCCGTCCTACTCCCGGGTCGACTCCGGCTGCTGGAGCTCGGCGGTGGCGGCACGCGAGCTGACCCACGCGCTCGGCGCGGTGCTCAACGGCGCGCCGAACGGCACCGGCGCGGGCGGCTGCCTGGACGACTACGACCTGCTCTGCGGCCCGGACCGGTCCGGGCGGCCGGTCCGGCAGTCCTGCCCGAAGACGCACGAGGTGCGCCTGGACTGCGGCCACGACGACTACTTCAACACCAACCCGAAGCCGGGCAGCTACCTGGACCAGAACTGGAACGTCGCACTCAGCGACTTCCTGCTGCGCTCGGACGGTGGCGACGACATCCCGGACGTCCCGGGCGCGGTGCAACCCGCACCGGGTGAGAGCGTCGACCCCGCGGCGGCCGGCGACCCGGCCCAGCCCGACCCGGCTGCGGCCGGTGGCACGCCGGCACCGAGCGCCGAGGCCCAGGACGGCAGCGGCGACGCCCCGGCCCTGCCCAGCACCGCGCCGAGCACCTCGGCGCCGGCCGATCCGCTGCCCGGTGCCAGCTCCGGCTCGCCGTCGCCGCTGGTCACCGAGCCGGCCGCCTATCAGCCCCGCACCGAGAACGGCTCCGGCGACCAGGACGCCGGCGCACCGCAGCCGCCGACCGGCGGCGACGGCGTGCAGGCGGCGCTGGAGATCCGCGACGCCACCAGCCTGTCGGTCCGGCTGACCTGGAGCGCCGCGTCCGACGACGCGAAGTACGAGGTCTCGGTGGACGGCAAGCCGGTGGCCACCACCAAGGCGACCCGGGCGCGGCTGATCGGTCTGAAGCCGGACGCCACGTACCGTGTGGAGATCAAGAGCGCGACGCTCGGCTACCACGCGACCGGTTCGGCGCGGACCGCTCCGGCGGCCCGCCCGGTGGAGAACTCGTGGTTCGTGCTGACGAACTCGCTCACCGGTGGCGCCGCCGAGCTCTACGCGGCCCGCGCCGCCGACGGCACCCCGGCCACGCTGGGTCCGGCCGACGGCGGCAACCAGCAGCAGTGGCAGCTCGTCCCGGCCGGCGCGGCCGGTAGTTACACGCTGGTCTCCCGGGCCAGCGGCAAGTGCCTGATGCCGCTGGGCGGCGCTCCGGTGGCCGGCGCGCCACTGGTGCAGGGTGACTGTGCCAGCGCCGGCGGCAGCCACTGGCGGCTGCAGGCGTCCGACTACGGCTTCACCCTGCGTACCGAGACCGGCGACCTCACCATCGGCGTCGGCAGCCAGCGGTACGGCTGGCACCGGGTGCTGGCTCTCGAGCCGGACACCGGGCAGCGGCACCAGAGCTGGACCGCGGCGCCGGCCTGACGCCGTTCATCGACTAGGAGAGAAGAAGACGATGCCTGATCTGCTGAGTAGGCCGGAGACCGAGCCGGAGGAGGATCCGGCCCGGTTCAACCGGCGTCGGATGGTGCGCTGGCTGGCCATTCTCACCGTCGGTACGGTGGTGATCCTGGCCTGCCTGCAGGAGCCGCTCTACCCGTAGTTCTCGTGGTACGCGTCGATCTCGGCGAGCAGTTCGGCCTTGCCGGCGTCGGATCGGAAGCTGTGCCGGACGGCGTCCCGGGCCAGCTCGGCCACGCCGGCCGTGTCCAGGCCGAGCAGCCCGGCGGCGACCGCGTACTCCTGCTCCAGCGTGGTGCCGAACATCGGCGGGTCGTCCGAGTTCACGCTGATCGGCACGCCGGCCGCGACGAGCCGCCCGATCGGGTGCTCGGCCAGGTCGGCGACCGCCCGGGTGCGCAGGTTGGAGGTCGGGCAGACCTCCAGCGGGATCTGGTGCTCGGCCAGGTAGGCCATCAGCCGCTCGTCCTGCGCGGCCGCGATGCCGTGCCCGATCCGTTCGGCGCCCAGCTCCCGGATCGCGTCCCAGATCGTCTCCGGGCCGGTGGTCTCCCCGGCGTGCGGCACGCTGTGCAGCCCGGCCGCCCGCGCCTTGTCGAAGTACGGCTTGAACTGCGGTCGCGGCACCCCGATCTCGGGCCCGCCGAGTCCGAAACTGACCAGCCCGTCCGGCCGCTGTTCGAGGGCGATCCGGAGCGTCTCCTCGGCCGACGGCAGCCCGGCCTCGCCCGGGATGTCGAAGCACCAGGCCAGCTCCAGGCCGAAGTCGCGGCGGGCGCCGGCTCGGGCGTCCTCGATCGCCTCGCAGAACGCCGGCGCCGGGATGCCCCGCCGCACGCTGGAGTACGGCGTGACGGTCAGCTCCGCGTACCGCACCTGCTGGCGGCTGAGCTCCCGGGCGATCTCGTAGGTCAGCAGGCGGATGTCCTCGGCGTCCCGGATCAGGTCGACCACGCTCAGGTAGACCTCGATGAAGTGCGCGAAGTCGTGGAACTCGAAATACTTCTCGAGCGCCGCCGGGTCGGTCGGCACCGGCGAGCTGCCCTCGTGCCGGGCGGCCAGCTCGGCCACGATCCGCGGGGAGGCCGAGCCCACGTGGTGCACGTGCAACTCGGCCTTCGGCAGCCCGGCGATGAACGACGTCAGATCCGTCAAGTGGTTCCCCCTAAATAGAAGCCACCACGAAGATACGGCGGAACGGAAACGCCACGCGGCCGTGTCGCACCGGATACGCCGGTGCCAGCCGCCCGCGCAGCGCGGTGCGGAAGTCGGCCCAGGCCGGCTCGGTCAGCGCCGCCCGGACCGGACGCAGCGCGGTGCCCTCCATCCAGCGCAGCACCGGGTGCTCCGCGCCGTCGTCGGGCAGCAGGTGCAGGTACGTGGTCTCCCAGGCGTCGACCGTGGCGCGGGGACCGGCACCAGCCAGCAGGTCGGCGTAGTCGGCCGGGTCGTCCACCGGCGACTCGCGCAGCACACCGGCCACCCCGAACTCCTCGGCGACGGCGCGCAGCAGCCGGTGCGAGGGAGCGCCGAAGTTGCCCGGCACCTGCACGGCCAGCCAGGCGCCGGACGGCAGCTCGGTCACCCAGCGGGCGAGCATCTGCTGGTGGCCGGGCACCCACTGGAGCGCGGCGTTGGTGACCACCACGTCGGTGTCCGGGCCGGGACGCCAGCCGGCGATGTCACCCAGCCGGAAGTCCACGCCACCGGGCTCGGCGGCCGCCTTCTCGATCATCTCGGGTGAGGAGTCGATCCCGGTCACCCGGGCCTGCGGCCAGCGCTCGGCCAGGGTCCGGGTCAGCTCACCGGGGCCGCAGCCCAGGTCGGTCACCGCCCGCGGCCCGGTCGCGCCGATCCGGGCGACCAGGTCGGCGAACGGGCGGGAGCGCTCGTTGCCGAAGCGGCGGTAGACGGTCGGGTCCCACATGGCGGCCTCCTGTGCAAACCGTACGTACGTTTTGTTTAACCTTAGCAGTCAGGCGGTAGGGTCTCCACGTGGAAAATCGAAGCTTTCGCCGGATCGGTCGCGACGCCTCGGTGATCGGCCTGGGCGCCTGGCAGCTCGGCGCCGACTGGGGCGACGTCAGCGAGGCCGACGCGCACGCCACCCTGCAGGCCGCGGTCGACGCCGGGGTCACCTTCATCGATACCGCCGACGTGTACGGCGACGGCCGCAGCGAGCAGATCGTCGGCTCGTTCGTCAAGGACAAGCCGGGCCTCACGGTCGCCACCAAGATGGGCCGGCGGCTCCCCCAGGAGCCGGCGAACTATCACCTGGACAACTTCCGGGCCTGGACCGACCGCTCCCGCGCCAACCTCGGGGTGGACACTCTCGACCTGGTGCAGCTGCACTGCCCGCCGACCTCGGTGTTCAGCAGCGACGAGGTCTTCGACGGCCTGGACACGCTGGTCCAGGAAAAGCGGATCGCCGCGTACGGCGTGAGCGTCGAGAAGGTCGACGAGGCACTCACCGCGATCGCCCGTCCCGGCGTGGCCAGCGTCCAGATCATCCTGAACGCGTTCCGCCTCAAGCCCCTCGAGCGGGTGCTCCCGGCCGCGGCCGAGGCCGGCGTGGGCATCATCGCCCGGGTCCCGCTCGCCAGCGGCCTGCTCTCCGGGCGGTACGACGAGAACACCGCGTTCGCCGCCGACGACCACCGCAACTACAACCGGCACGGCGAGTCCTTCGACGTCGGCGAGACGTTCTCCGGTGTGGACTTCTCGACCGGCCTGGAGGCGGTTCGCCGGCTGCGTCCGGCCGTTCCGGCGGGCGCCACGATGGCGCAATTCGCACTGCGCTGGATCATCGATCAGCCGGCGGTCACCGTGGTGATCCCGGGTGCGCGTAATCCCGACCAAGCGCGCGCCAACGCGCACGCCGCCGAACTGTCGCCGCTTTCGCCGGAAACCCGGGAATTGATCACCGCGGTCTACGATGAGCTGATTCGCCCCCAGGTGCACGACAAATGGTGAACAATGAAAGCGAATCCCCGGCTGAGGTCCCCCGGTTGCACGGCTGGCTGATGATGTCGTTCGGTCTGCTCGGCCTGGTGCTGGGCTCGGTGTGGATCCTGCAGGGTCTGAACCTGTTCGAGAACGAGCTGATGAGCGATCAGCCCGCGTGGGCCGCCGCCGGCGGCGCGCTGGCCCTGACCGGTCTGGTGCTCGTGGTGATCGGCAAACGGCGGCGCGAGAGCGCCCGCCCGACCGCCTGACCCGGGCTGACCGGGGGCAACCAAAAGCGGCCCCGCAACCCTCGTCGAGGGTGCGGGGCCACGGTCAGGCCGACCTCCGCCAGGCGGTCAGCGTGCCGGCCTCGCGGCCGGCGGATTGGTCTCAGAGCGGGCGGACCTGCTCCGCCTGAGGGCCCTTCTGGCCCTGGGCGATCTCGAACTCCACCCGCTGGTTCTCCTCCAGAGAGCGGTAGCCGCTCGTCTGGATGGCCGAGAAGTGGACGAACACGTCAGCACCCCCGCCATCGACGGTGATGAAGCCGAAGCCCTTGTCTGCGTTGAACCACTTCACGGTTCCTTGCGCCATGCTGAACTCTCCTTCTGAAAATGCCGGCCCGCCCTACGCGGCAGCGGAGCGCGGGGCCGATGACCGTTTTCGAGCAGCGGCACCTCGAGGCGGCCCTTTCAGAGGACGTCCCGTCCGTCCGGCGTTGCGACACCTGGTGGCCCTCCCGGGATCGGGCCGGTGCCGCGCCCCCTGGCGGAAGCAGCGAACCACGTACGCAAAAACTGGCCACACTGTACCCGAAAAACGGGCCGCAAAGCTGCCCCTCGAAGGAATCCAATAAAGCATGGCGGATATGGAAAAGGCTCCCCACTTCGCGGTTACGAAGTGGGGAGCCGTCAAGACTCCTGTCTATACCGCCGCAGATGATCTAGCGGCGATCGGACCGGCTCAACCGGGCCAGTGACCGGTCACCCGGCGGGCACCGGTCGCACCGCCACGGTGGACGGCCGCCTTCACCACGGCGAAGATCGCGCCCTGGATCGCCGCCGCGGCGAGCACCTCGCCCCAGGTCCGGTCCTCGTCGCCGGCGTCCGGCGCGTTGTCGTCACCGGACGCGAGCTTCCACACCTGCTTGAAGAGCGCTCCGGCGATGGCACCGGCCGCGATGCCGAGCACCACGTTCACCGGCTTGAGCGCGACCTTCTCCAGCTTGCCCGCCATCAGCGCCTCCCCCGTACGATCAAAATGATCCCGACCACGGCGGCCAGTCCGGCCACGATCAGCGCGGGCGGGATCGGACTGGTCCGCGCCCGGACACCGGCGTCGTGCGCCAGTTCCCCGGACACCGCGGCGGTCTGCCCGGCCGCGTCCTTGACACTCGCCGTGGCCTGCCCGGCGGCGTCCTTCACCGTGGCGGTGGCCTGCCCGGCCACCGCGCGCAGCCGGCCGGTGGCCAGCGCGGCCTGCTCCCGGACCCGCTGCTTGGTCAGCTCGACCTGGTCCTTCGCCCGCGCCTTGACGTCCGCGCGGGCGGCCAGGGCCTGCACCGTCTGGCCCAGCTCGGCCCGGGTCTGCTTGATCTCCTCGCGGAGCGCGCCCAGGTCCGGCTTGGCCGGTGCCGCGCCGTTCTTCTCACTCATGCCTGGCTACGCTCCTTGACTGCGTGCTTGACCTCGTCGACGTCGGCCTTGAGGCCCGCGATCGCGGCTTGCGGCTCGGCCGGGACCGCCCGCTTGAACTGCGAGCGGCCGACCAGGGCCAGCACACCGGCGATCACGAAGATCGTCACGGTGACCACCAGGGCCGCCAGCCAGAGGTCCCAGACCAGGTTCAGCGCGATGATCGAGGTAGCGATCAGGGCACCGACGCCGTAGCCGGCGAAGAGGCCCGCGCCGCCGAACAGGCCCGCGCCGATCCCGGCGTGCTTGCCCTTTTCCGAGAGCTCGGCCTTGGCCAGGGTCAATTCGTCCCGGACCAGTTTGCTGAGCTGCTCACTGGCGCGTTGCACCAGTTCCGCGGTGGACTGCTCGGCTATCGGTCGAGGCCTGCCGTTCAGTACGTCGGCCATCGTTCCCCCTTTCGCTGTGTGCCCGGTGTATGCCCTGATCAGTCACTGCTCAATCCTGCGTGCCGTTCACCGCGCGGCGGACGCCGGAGCGTGCCCGTCCACACCGCCGAACGCCGCGCCCCGGGACTCGCCGTCGTCGCCGCCGCTGAACACCCGGGCGTCCGCCGGGGAGTCCTCCGGTGCGCGGGCCGGACGGGACGGGACCACCCGGTCCTCGTCGTCCAGCTGGGCGCGCACCCGGGGCAGGGTGCCGCGCTGGTGCTCCCACATCCAGCCGACCAGGCGCTCGCGGGCCAGGCAGCGCAGGTCCCACAGCGCGCCCGCGTCGGCCGCGCTGACCAGGGCCCGCAGCCGGATCATCCCGCCGGTCGCCTCGGTCACCTGCAGCACGCAGACCCGCTTGTCCCAGAGCTCGGAGCCCTCGCAGACCCGGCGCAGCTCGGCGCGCAGCGGCTCGATCGGGGTGGACCAGTCCACGTCGATCTCCGCGGTACCGAGCACCGCCGAGGTGTTGCGGGTCCAGTTCTGGAACGGCTTGGTGGTGAAGTACGAGGTCGGCAGGATCAGCCGCCGGTCGTCCCAGATCTGCACCGCCACGTAGGTCAGCGTGATCTCCTCGATCCGCCCCCACTCGGCCTCGACGACGACCACGTCGTCGACCCGGATCGCGTCGCTGAACGCGAGCTGCAGCCCGGCGAAGACGTTGCCGAGCGTGCTCTGCGCGGCCAGCGCCGCGATGACGCTGATCAGGCCGGCCGAGGCGAGCACGCTGGCACCCAGGGCCCGGATGTCCGGGAAGGTCATCAGCATGACGCCGGCCGCGAGGATCACGATCGCCGCGACGGTGACCCGGCGCAGCATCACCACCTGGGTCTTGATCCGGCGGCGGCGCAGGTTGTCCGGGACGTCGGTGCGCCAGCGGGCCAGCGCCATGTCCTCCAGCACCAGCAGCAGGGCGCCGACCAGCCAGGCGAACGCGGCGATGACGAGCAGCACCAGCGCGTGCACCACACCGGCCCGCCCGGGGAACTCCCCGGCGAAGACCCGGATCGCCTGCTGGACGGCGACCAGGGTGACGGTGACCAGGAACGGCCGGTGCATGGTCCTGGCGAGATCAGCGGCGAGTGCGGATCGGCGGCCGATCCGGATCATCGCCCAGTGCGCCGCTTCGACGAGCACGACGGCTGCTCCCGCAGCCACCGTGACACCGAGCACGGCAGTCAGAACGCTGGACACGAACTTTCCCCTCCACGGTCGAGTGCTGTGCCAGCGCACCACCTTGCCCCGGCCGGGGCCCGGCACACACCCGCTATGGCAGATGTCGGATACAGCTCACACCCGCCGAGGGTAGGAAGCGATGCCAAGTCCTGTTTCCGTCACTAAGATCTTGCGACGCTCAGATCGCGCGGAACGCGGCCGGTGAAGAACCGCGCTCCGATCGTGCGGAACGCGGCCGGCGAAGAACCGCGCTCCGATCGTGCGGAACGCGGCCGGCGAAGGACCGCGCTCAGATCTTGCGGTACTTGGCCTGCGCGAAGCAGTACGCGCCGAACGCCGCGATACCGACCGCGATCAGCGCCAGCAGCCAGACGCCCCACGGGTGACCGGCGAGCGTCTTCAGCGCCGCGTCCAGGCCCCGGGCCTTGTCCGGGTCGTAGGTCACCGCGGCCGCGACGACCAGGATGCCGGCGATCGTGTACGCCACGCCCTTGGCCGCGTAACCGGCCATGCCGAGCCGGATGATCGGCTGCCGGGTGGCGGCCGGCATCTGCTGGGTGTTCAGGTGCTTGGTGAACTTGCGGGTCAGACCGTAGACGGCCATGCCGATGCCGACGCCGAGCACGACCAGGCCGATGAAGCCGACCAGCCAGCGTCCGCCGGAGGACTGCATCAGACCCGCCGACTTGCTCTCCGAGTTGTCACCCATCGACGACTTGGCGCCCTGGATCACCTTGACCGCGACCCAGGCCAGGTAGAGGTAGAGCACGGCGCGGATGCCGGAGAGCACCCGCTCGGCGATCGCACCCTTGGTCTGCTCGCCACTCTCGCCGACGGCCGCCTCGAAGAGCTGCCAGATCGCCATCGCGACCAGGCCGACCACGATGGCCACCAGCAGCGCCTTGCCGTAGGACTGGCCGGCCAGCTCCTGGAGCGCGCCGGACTGGTCGCTCTCCTTGCCGGAGCCGCCGAAGGCGACCTGCAGTGCGATCCAGGCGAAGAGCACGTGGATGATGCCGTAGCCGACGAATCCGCCCCGGGCCAGGTATTCCAGAGGCTTGCTGTCGGCCGCGCGTGACGCGTGGTGCTTGACGTTCGAGGCAGTGGAGGACATGCCCCTCAATGTGACCGGACGCGCCCTCCGCCAAACGCCGGGTGTTAGCGGGCCACCTGCACCTGGATCGCGCTCTGCGTCACGTTCGACAGCGAGACCTGCAGGCCGGCCACGTCGACGGCCTGCTGGCCCTTGGTCAGGGTGACCTGCTCGCCGCCCACCGACAGGGTGACGGTGTTGTCGTCGGCGCTGATGAACGCGGCTTCCACGCCGAGGACGCTGACGCTCGCGTTGGTCTCCCGCTGAATGGTCACGGTGCACTGGTCGACGCCACAGCTCAGGTCGTCACTGCAGCCGGTCAGCAGGGCCGCACCCAGGGCGGCGGAGACGAGAACGGCGGCGATGCGGCGGCGGGGCTCAAAGGTCAACACCCATGCAAGGGTACGCACCGGCGACAACCCTAAGCTGGTCATCGATACTGCGAGGAGGCTGTGAATGAGCGAGTACCCGGTCCAGGACAACACCGCCAGACACCGGTTCGAGCTGCTGCTGGACGGCGAGGTGGGCGCGCTCGCGACGTACCGGATGCGCGGCGAGGACGTGGTGATCGTGCTGCACACCGAGACCCACCCGGACATGCGCGGGCGGGGCCTGGCCGGTGAGCTGGCCCGGCAGACCCTGGACCAGCTCCGTGCGCGGGGACAGAAGATCGTCCCGGCCTGCCCGTTCTTCGCCCACTACCTCGGCGAGCACCCGGAATACCGCGATCTCGTCGCCCACTGACCAGTACTGATCAGGCGGCGACCGGCTCCGGGACGTTCGCGCCGGCGATCAGCTCGGCGGCGGCCAGGCCACAGGCGCGGGTCGCGCCGAACGTGGCCACGTGCAGCCCGCCGAGCACGGTGACCGGGATGCCCATCTCCACCACGATCGCGTCCGGCCGTACCGCGAGCACCGCGGTGAGCGCGTCCTCGATCCAGCGGTGCCGGTGCACGTCCCGGACCACCAGCACCAGCGGCCGGCCGTCCGCACCGGCCAGCACCGCGCCCGCCGGGTCGCCGAGCCCTTCGAGGTCCTCCGCGGCGAACCGGGCCGCGGTGGTGCCGGGCAGCAGCTCGCTCAGCGGCGCGCCGATCCCCCAGGGCGTCTCGCTGCCGATCGCGATGTTCCGCGGCGGCGCGAACTCCACCACGTGCGGCACGCCGACGATCGGGAGCTCCGGCGCACCCTCGCCGCGGGTCACCCGGACCGCGCGGCGGGCGGCCGCGAAACCGACGTCCGAGCCGAGGCCCGCCGGTGGCTGCGAGCCGTGGGTGACTCCGGCTTCTTTTTGGGTACGGGTGGTCCAGGCGCCCAGTGCGCGCACCCGGGCGACCGCGTCCCGCAGTCGCTGCTCGGGCAGCTCGCCGGAGCGAACCGCTTCGACGATCGCGTCCCGGAGCTCGATCGCGGTCTGCTCGTCGGCGTGGTCACCGCCCACGCAGATGGCGTCCACACCGGCGGCCAGCGCGCGCACGGTGGCGCCGGCCAGCCCGTAGCGGCGGCGCACCCCCTGCATCTCGATGCCGTCGGTGACGATCAGTCCGTCGAAGCCGAGCTCCTCGCGCAGCAGCCCGGTGAGGATGCGGTGGCTGAGGGTGGCCGGCAGCTCCGCGTCGTACGCGGGGACCAGCAGGTGGCCGGTCATCACCGACTTGACGCCGGCGGCGATCGCGGCGCGGAACGGCACGAGTTCGCGGGCGGCCAGCTCGTCGGCGGTGCGGGCGATCAGCGGGACGTCGTGGTGCGAGTCCACGCTGGTGTCGCCGTGCCCGGGGAAGTGCTTGGCGCAGCCGGCCACGCCGAAGGTCTGCAGTCCCCGTACGAAAGCGGCGGTGTGCCTCGCGACCAGCAGCGGCTCGGCGCCGAACGAGCGGACCCCGATCACCGGATTGTCGGGGTTGTTGTTGACGTCCGCGTCGGGCGCGTAATCGAGGGTGATGCCCGCGGTGGCCAGGTCGCAGCCCAGGTCGCGGGCGACCGCCTCGGTCAGCAGCGGGTCGTCGATCACGCCGAGCGCGAGGTTGCCCGGGCGGGAGCTGCCCAGCCGGGACTCGAACCGGGTGACGTCGCCGGCCTCCTCGTCGATGGCAACGATCACGTCGGCGCGCTCGGCCCGCAGCTGCGCGGTGAGCGCGGCCACCTGGGCGGGCGATTCGACGTTGCGGGCGAAGAGCGCCACCCCGCCGAGGCCGTCGCCGAGCCAGCGGCGGATCCAGTCGGGCGCGGAGGTGCCGACGAATCCCGGCTGGAGAACCGCGGCGGCAAGTTCCGGCAATTCGCCGTGCTTGGACATGATCCCCCGTACCTCCGATTGCATCCAAGAACGTCTATGTGAACGTTCTCCCCCGTTCGGGGACCTATGGTCACACCCGCCACAGCCATTAGTCAACAAACCTTTCTATTAGCTGTGGCCGATACTCGATAGAGTGGCGGCGTGCCGCTCACCCCCCTCGCGGAAGCCACCGTCGACTGGTCAGAGATCCACGCCGTCCGGTTGCTCGGCGTCGCGCTCGCCGTTCTCTTGCTGATCTGGGCGATCCGCCGCATGTTCGGCGGCAAATAGGGGTACGAGGCGGCAACCTTCACCACAGATCGGATGGCCTCACCCCCATGAAGCTCCCCATCTACGGCCCCCGGCTGCGCAAAGTCGCTCGCACCCACTTCGGGTGGCCGTCCCTGCGCCCGGGCCAGTTCAAGCCGATGCGCGCCGTGCTGCGCCGCAAGGACGCCCTCGTGGTGCTGCCGACCGGAGCCGGCAAGTCGGCCATCTATCAGATCCCGGCCGTGCTGCTGCCCGGCCCGACCGTGGTGATCTCCCCGCTGCTCGCTCTTCAGCAGGACCAGATCGCCGCGCTCAACGAGCGGAACGACCCGAAGATCCGCGCGGTCCGGGTCAGCTCCGCCGAGACACCGCGCGAGCAGCAGGAGGCCATCGAGGAGCTGCGCGCCGGCCGCGCCGAGTTCCTCTTCATCACCCCGGAGCAGCTGGCCAACCCGGAGCGCCTGGCCGAGGTGCGCGCCCTCAAACCCGGCCTGGTCGCCGTCGACGAGGCGCACTGCATCTCCGCCTGGGGACCGGACTTCCGGCCCGACTTCCTGGCGCTCGGCGACATGATCAAGGAGCTGGGCAGCCCGCCGGTGCTGGCGCTGACCGCCACCGCGTCGCCGCCGGTCCGCGACGACATCATCGCCCGGCTGCGGCTGCGCAAGCCCGAGATCCACGTGTCCGGACTGGACCGGAGCAACCTGTTCCTCGAGGTGGCGTACTGCGCGGACGAGACGTACCGGTGGAAGCGGCTGACCGCGATGCTGGACCAGGAAGAGCGGCCCGGCATCGTCTACGTCCCCACCCGGCGCGCGGCCGAGGAGCTCGCCGAGAAGCTCACCGCGGCCGGCTACTCCGCCGAGTACTACCACGGCGGGATGACCGGCGCCCTGCGCGAGCAGCGGCACGAGGACTTCACCAACGACCGGGTCGACATCATGGTGGCCACCTCGGCGTTCGGCATGGGCATCGACAAGCCGAACATCCGCTGGGTGGCGCACGTGGCGCTGCCCGACTCACCGGACAGCTACTTCCAGGAGATCGGCCGGGCCGGCCGGGACGGCGAACCGGGCCGGGTGCTGCTGCTCTGGCGCTCCGAGGACGAGGCGATCCAGCGCTTCTTCAACGGCGGCGGCCCGGACGAGGAGGAGCTGCGCAAGCTGGCCGGCGCCCTGCACAAGGGAGTGACCACCAAGACCGAGTTGGCGAAGAAGACCGGGCTCGGCCCGCGCCGTCTCGCGCAGTACCTCGCGCTGCTGGAGCAGGCCGGCGCGGTCCGCACCGGAGCGGGCGGCAGACTCTCCGTCCCGCCCGGCGCGCCGATGCCGCCCAAGGCCGCCAAGACCGCTGTCGCCGAGCACGAACGGCAGCAGACCGTGGTCAAGTCGCGGACCGACATGATGCGCGCGTTCGCGGAGAGCCGGCAGTGCCGCACCGAGACCCTGCTCGCCTACTTCGGCGAGGAGATCCGGCGCAGCTGCGGCCACTGCGACAACTGCGCCGACGGCAGCGCGGAGGCGGTGAACGCGGTCGAGGAGGAAGGCCCGTTCGCCATCCACAGCAAGGTCCGCCACGGCGAGTGGGGCACCGGCATGGTGATGGGCTACGAGGAGGAGAAGATGACCGTCCTCTTCGACACGGTCGGCTACAAGACCCTGTCCGTGCCGGTCGTCGTCAACCAGAAACTGCTCACCGCCGCCTGACGCTCGACCGGCCGGCTCAGGCGGACCAGGCCCGGACGACGTCGTCCGGGCCCCAGATCAGATCCGCGGCCCCGGCCGGCACGTCGGCTCCTGAACGGCTGACCACCACCAAGCCGTGACTTGCCGACCTGCCGCCGTCCGCGGATGCGATCGAGCTGTTTGGTGAGCAGATCGAACTCGGCGCGTCGGCCAACGAACATCGACGGCCCCGAAGCTAGATTGAATCTTACTTCGGAGCAGTCTACTTAAAAATCGTACCGTCCGCCCTGAGGTCAGCGTCCGGGCTCGGCGTGCGAGTCGCTCTCCGCGTGCCAGTCGGCGTCGGCGGAGAGGTCGTCGTGGTCGGCCGGGCGGGCGGCGATGAGCAGGATCGTCGCGGCGGCCAGGACGCAGCCGGAGACGACGAAGACGTCGACCGCGGCCCGTGCGAACGCCGGCGCGAGCAGCAGCGTGCCGAGCACCGCGAGCGACGAGCCGACGCTGCCGACCACGCCGGCCGTGAACAGGACGGTGGCCGATCCGCGGACACCCACACCGAGCGATCCCATCCAGCCCCCATCCATCGACCGTGACGCATGACAATAGCCATGCGGACCGGTCGATGGGGTCCCGTCAGGTAACAGCCTCGCGAAAACGTGCGGCTGCGCCGCCCGAAATCGGGCTTCCGTGCCCGAAAACGGCATGCTCGAAGTCCCGCTCGGCCAGCCGGGCGAGGCTCTCCGCGGCGCGCTCCGGGTCGGCGGTGGCCATCGGGCTCGGCCCGGTCACCCGACCGCGGACCGCGGTGGCGGCGTCACCGGCGAAGAGCACCCCGCCCGCGCGGTCCAGCAAGTAGGACAGATGCCCCCGGGTGTGACCGGGCGTGTGCACGGCGGTGAACCCCTCGACCGGCTCGGCGCCGTCGCCCACCAGCTGGTCCAGCTTGGTCGGCTCGACAGCGCCGATCGTGCGGACCAGGAAGCGCCGCAGCCGGCCGCCGGTCGGCTCGGCCGGCGGGAACGCGCCGTTCATGAACGGCGCCTCGGCGGCGTGCGCGATCAGCCGGGCCCCGGCGCGTTTGCGCAGGTCGGCGGCGCTTCCCGCGTGGTCGGGATGGTGGTGGGTGAGCAGCACGGCCCGCACGTCGGTCAGCGACCGGCCGAGCTTGCGCAGCGCGCGCTCGATCGTCGCGCCCCGCCCGGGCAGCCCGGTGTCGACGAGCACCACCCCGTCGTCGGTGACGACCAGATGGACGTTGACATATCCGAGTGGGATCTCGAAGACCCCGTCGACCACTTCACGCACCCGCCGAATCTATCGCTAGCCCCACCCCGGTCCCCGGCAGCGGTACCGCGGAACGACGCGCTCGCGGGGCGGCGGGAGCACGCGATCCCGGTTGCGCGTGCCGCTGCCGCCCACCCGGGGGCGGTGCGGCACCGCAATCCCACAACGCGTCCCCACACCGCCCCACAACAGCGGCCGGCTGGTGCTCAGGGATGCCAAAAGACCCGCGAGACACCCCTCAACACCAGCCCGGCGCGGTCCGGCGCGGCCGGCTGGCGCTGACGGTCCCCTCCAGGCTCGCGAGGCAACCCTCAGCACCAGCCGGCCGCACGGACCGAGCCAACGCCGGCCCGGGCAGCGGGCGGCTGGCGGAGAGCGGTGCGACGGCGGTGGGGGTCAGCGGGTGGCCAGGTTGGGGAGGATGCCCAGGTTGCGGGCGTGGGCGACGGCCTGGCGGCGGTTGGTCGCGGTCAGTTTGGTCAGGACGGCGGCCACGTGGGCGTCGACGGTGCGCACCGACAGGAGCAGCCGGGTGGCGATCTCCGGGTTGCTCAGGCCCGCCGCGAGCAGCCGCAACACCTCCAGCTGGCGGCCGGTCAGCCCGGCCGGGTTGTCCCGGGTGGCCGGGAGCGGGCCGCGCGGGATCCGGGTGACACCCTGCTCGCGCAGCCGGTGCCGGAGCCGGCGGGCGAGCGGGGCGGCGCCCATCGCGTCCAGGTCGGTGATCGCGGTGAGCAGGTCGGCCGGGTCGGAGCTGTGGGCCAGGGCGACGGCGGCTTCGTACCGGCAGCCCGCCTCGGTCCAGCCGGCCGCCGCTTCCCGGGCCGCGCCGGCCGCTTGCAGTGCGTACAAATGGGAATTGAGCCTGACCGGCACCCCCAGCTGCCGCAACCAATAGCCGAACGCCTCCTCGCCGAAGACCGGCCGATAGGCCGGCGCGAGCAGATCCGCGACGGCCC
This sequence comes from Actinoplanes awajinensis subsp. mycoplanecinus, assembly GCF_001509495.1. Lineage (NCBI taxonomy): Bacteria > Bacillati > Actinomycetota > Actinomycetes > Micromonosporales > Micromonosporaceae > Actinoplanes > Actinoplanes awajinensis. The sequence goes on from NZ_LLZH01000301.1 coordinate 49,336, forward strand.
GGTCGTCGCGCAGCCACGCCGCCTCCGCCATCGCCGCGCCGGCCGGGCCGATCCGCTGCGCCTCGCCGATCCGCAACGCGATCGCCCACCCCTCGGCGATCATCTCGTCGCCACCCGGACGACCGGTGCGCACCCGGGCCAGCCCCTGCACGACGAGCGCCGGGCAGCGCATGTTCGGTGGCGCACCGGCCGCCCACCCGGCCTCGCGTTCGGCGTCCGCCCACTCGGCGCGGGCCAGGTGCAGGCGGGCCCGGGCGACGTGCAGGTAGCGCAGGAACCCGAGGGCCTCGTTGCGGTCGGCGAACTCGATCGCCTCGGTCAGCATCTCGTCGGCCTCGGCGAGCCGCAGGTGGTCGAGCAGCTGCCAGCACATGTTGGCGTAGGCGCGGCAGGCGTGATCGGTCTCGCCGGCGGCCAGCGCGACGGTCAGGCTCTCGGTCAGCAGCGGCCACCCGGTCGCGGCGTCGCCGGCCTGCCAGTGCGCGAAACCGACGTTGTTCAGCGCGTGCGAGAGCACCCCGGCGTCCGTGCCGGACCTGCGGGCCAGCGTGATCGCCCGGGTGCCGACCTCGATCGCCTCGGCGTTCTGCCCGGCCAGCATGTACAGCTGGGACTGATTGCTCAGGCCGAACGCCAGAGCGCCCGGTTCGCCGGCGCCGGTCAGCACGAACACCGCCTGGAACGCGCACGCCTCGGCCGCCGGGCGGTCACCGGCCCACCAGTGCAGCCGGGAGAGCCGGCGCAGCGCCAGCCCGATCCGGACCGGATCACCCAGATCCCGGCGCAGGGCGAGGGCCGCCTGCTGGGTGGTCACCGCGCGGGTGGCGTCGGCCAGCAGGTAGAGCTCCTCGGCGTACCCCTCCAGCAGATCGGCCCGGACCGCCGGCTCAAACGCGGCCTGCTGATCCAGGGCCAGCGCGTAGTGCGCGGCGGCCTCGCGATGCGCGCCGGCCTTCGCCGCCTCCGCCGCGGCCGGCGGCGCGAACCGGATGATCAGCGCCTCGTCACCGGCCTCGGCCGCGTGATGCACCAGCCGGGAGAGATCAACCCCGCCTCGGTCCAGGAGGGCGGCGACCACCGCCTGATTCGCGGCGATTCTTCGGTACGACGGCAGCCCGGCCGCCACCGCCCGGCGCATCAGCTCGTGCCGGAACGCCACCCGTCCCGGCGCCACACTGAGCATCCCCCGCCGTTCCGCGGCGGCCAGCGTGCCCAGGCCACCCGGCACCAACGCCTCGACCAGCCAGCGCTCCACCGCGGACGGCACCACCGCGAGGGTCTCCAGCGCCACCCGGCACGGCTCGTCGAGCGCCTGCAGCCGGGCCAGCACCGCCTCCGCGACGGTGGCCGGCACCCCTTCCGCGTCGCGAGCGCCGAGCACCTCGGTGACGAAGAACGGGTTGCCCGAGGTGACCGCGAAGACCCGCTCGGCGTCCAGGCCGCGGCCGGCCACAAGCGTCCGCACCGCGTCCGCGGAGAGCCGGGCCAGCGGCAGCCGGCACACCGTCGCGGCCTGGGCGAGCACCTGGTGCAGCGGGTGCCCGGCGGCGACCTCGTCGTCCCGGTACGTCAGCACCAGCACCACCGGCAGCGCCGCGATCCGCCGGGCCAGGAACAGCAGCACGTCGAGGGTCGCCTCGTCGGCCCAGTGCACGTCCTCGATCAGCAGCAGGGTGGGGTGGCCCGGCCAGTCCAGCTCGGCCCGGAACGCCTCGAGCACCCGGGCCCGGTCACCGGCGGCGAGCGCCTCGGTCAACGCGGTGCCCACCTTGCCGATCAGGTCACGCAGCGGCCCGAGCACCCGCGGGGTGGCCAGTGCGTCGCACCAGCCGGTCAGCAGCCGCCCCTCGGCCGGCAGGATCGACCGGGCCGCGGCGGCCACACTCGACTTGCCGATCCCGGCCTCGCCGGTCACCAGCACCACCGAGCCGTGCCCGGCGGCGGCCCGCCGGGCGGCCGCGGCCAGCTCGGCGAGCTCCTGGTCGCGTTCCAGCAGGTGCCGCCTCATGTCCCCGAGACTAAGCGCCGGACTAGGTGATACCAGCGGCCGAGCTAGGTAGCCGACACGGATTCGGCCCGGCCCGGACGTCCGTAGAACGGATGCATGAATGACGACAAGCTGATGGAGTTCGTACACAAGTTCGTCGGTGACCTGGGCGCCACCATCGGCGCCGGCGGCGTGGTGATCGGGGACCGGCTCGGCCTCTACAAGGGGCTGACCGCCGGGCCGTCCCTCCCGGAGGAGCTGGCCGAGCGGACCGGGACCGCGCCGCGCTACGTCGAGGAGTGGCTGCGCGGCCAGGCCGCCGGCGGCTACGTCGAGTACGACCCGGCGAGCGGGCGGTACTCGCTCACCGAGGAGCAGGCGTTCGCGCTGACCGACCCGGACGGGCCGATCTTCGCGCCGGGCGCGTTCCAGCTGGCCCTGGGCGCGCTGCGGGCCGAACCGCAGATCACCGAGGCGTTCCGGACCGGTCACGGGCTGGGCTGGCACCAGCATCACGAGGACGTGTTCACCGGGTGTGAGCGGTTCTTCCGCCCCGGGTACAGCGCCAGCCTGGTCGCCGCGTGGCTGCCGGCACTGGACGGGGTGGAGGCGAAACTGCGCGGCGGGGTGCAGGTGGCCGACGTGGGCTGCGGGCACGGTGCGTCGACGGTGCTGATGGCCTCGGCGTACCCGGATTCGGTCTTCACCGGGTCGGACCTCCACCCGGACTCGGTGGACCAGGCCCGCAAGCGGGCGTCCGACGCCGGGCTGGACGGGCGGGTGCGGTTCGAGACGGCCGGCGCGCAGAGCTTCGGGGGCGGCCCGTACGAGCTGGTCACCACGTTCGACGCGCTGCACGACATGGGCGACCCGCTGGGCGCGGCACGGCACGTACGGTCGAAGCTGACCCCGGACGGCACCTGGATGATCGTGGAGCCGGCGGCCGGCGACTCGGTGGGCGCCAACCTGAACCCGATCGGGCGGGTGTACTACGCGTTCTCGGCGTTCCTGTGTGTGCCGAGCGCGCTGTCCCAGGAGGGCGGGTACTCGCTGGGCGCGCAGGCCGGTGAGGAGCCGATCCGGCGGTTGACGGCGGACGCCGGTTTCACCCGGTTCCGGCGGGCGGCGGAGACCCCGTTCAACATCGTGTACGAGGCCCGCCCGTAGGCCGGGCTTCAGAACGATCCGGGCCGGGCTTCAGGACCGGCCGGGGCCCGGGTCTCGGAACCGGCCGGGGCCCGAGTCTCGGAACCGGCCCAGGCCCCGGGTTGCAGCACCTGTAGGGGCCCGGGTTTCGGAACCGGCCGGGCTCCGGGGTGAACACCAGCGTGATCGGGTAGAGGGAGCGGTGAGAGGCGCCGGCCCGGCAGTGCGCGACAATGCGCTGTCGGCCGCCGACGAAAGCGAAAGGACTCCCTGAGTGACGGACGAACCGCTCTACGCCAAGCTGGGCTTCACCGACGGCGAGTGGGGGCTGCTTGTCGGCCTTCCGCACGCGGTGGTCACCGCAGCCAGCGCCGCCACCCATGACAGCGCCCGCAAGACCCGGGCCGAGAGCGCGGCCGGGATCAGCCGGATCTCGGACGCCCGCGCATCGGCGAGCACCCTGGTCACCGCGGTGGCCACGGCCGCCGTGGCCGAGGCGGGCGACCCCGAGTTGGGCGAGGAAGCGCCGGTGATCGAACCGGCCGACCCCGCCGCGTACGCGAGTGACGTCCTGGGCCGCGCGGCCGAGGTCGCCACCCTGCTCTCGGCGAAGGCCTCGGTGGCCGACGCCGAGACCTACCGGCACTGGCTGCTCGAGGTCACCGACGCGGTGGTCGGCGCGGCCTCCAGCGGCGGCCTGCTCGGCATCGGCGCCGAGACGGTCACCGAGGACGAGCGCACGTTCCGCGACGATCTGGCGAGCGCGCTCGCTGCTTGAGCGGTCTCATCGGAGCCCGGGGCCGTGTCGACGGTTCCGGGCTCCTTTGCCGTTCGGCGGGCGCCGGTCTTGCGGCCGCCTCAAGCCGTCAGGCGCCCTCAAACCGTCGGGCGCCCTCAGCCCGGCGGGCCTTTCTCAAGCCGTCAGGCGCCCTCAGCCCGGCGGGCTTCCTCAAGCCATCGGGCTTCTTGCTCTCTGCGGGCTTTGTCTTTCGGCCTCCTCAGGTTGGTGGGTGCCAGGTCAAGACCGGGTCCATCTGGCGGAGGATCAGGTCCGGGCCCAGCCGCCCGGCCAGTGACATGCCGGTGTTGCGAACCCACTCGGCGGCCCGGTTGTCCAGCCCGGCCATTCGGGCGACCCGGCGCGACGCCCGCGCCACCGCGGTGGTCCGCGGCAATCGCTCCGCCGAATATCGCGGCAGGTCGGCAGCGTGCGCGGCGAGCACCGCGGCGTCCTCGATCGCCTGGCAGGCGCCCTGACCCAGATTCGGCGTCATGGCGTGGGCCGCGTCGCCGAGCAGCGCGACCCGGCCCCGGTGAAAGCTCGGCAACGGCTGGTCCAGGCAGCGGACATCGGTGCGGGTGACCGCCGTCGCCGCGGCGATCAGCGACCGGATCGGCTCGTGCCAGGCGCCGAAGAGCCGGGACAGCTCGGCCTGCTCGTCGGCGGCCCGGCCACCCGCCGGGGCGGGCGCGGTGGCATAGCAGTAGACCCGGCCGTCGCCGAGGACGACCACTCCGAAGACCTTGCCGCCGCCCCAGGTCTCACCGGGTGTCACCGTGCCGCCGGGGTGCGGGACGACGAAACGCCAGCTGGTCACGCCGGTGTGGACCGGGCCGGGGTGGGCGGGGAACAGGCTCATCCGTACCGAAGAGTTGATCCCGTCGGCCGCGACCACGAGATCGGCGGTGAGCGGGCCGTCGGCGGTGACCACCGTCCCGCTCGACGGGTCGACCTCGGTGACCGGCCGGCCCAGGCGGAGCGTGCCCGGCGCCAACCCGGAGGCGAGCACCTCGACCAGGGTCGCCCGGTGCACCGCGATGATCGGATCACCGAACCGCGCGGTCGCCCGATCACCGTCGCTGCGGCTGATCCACCCGCCGTCCGGCCGACGGATGCCGGCCGCGCCCTCCAGCCCGGACAGCTCGCGCAGCCGGTCACCGAGCCCGAACGTGTCAAGCGTGCGCAGCGCGTTGGGCGCGACCGCCAGCCCGGCGCCGACCTCCTCCAGCGCGGCCGCCCGCTCCAGCACGGTGACATCCCACCCGCGCCGCTGCAGGGCCACCCCCGCGGCGAGGCCGCCGACGCCCGCTCCGATCACCACTGCCTGTGCCATGGATCGATCCTGGCACGCGGCCGGAGCGGTCGTCCGCACTCATGAGGGCGTCTTTCAGCCGCCCCGATCGGGCCATTGTCAACAGGCCTCCGGGACCGCCTCCTGATCCACTCGCTGCGGCTCGCTTGACCTTTCCCCTGGGGCAAGGTGCAGGCTGGAGGCCGGAGACGGGAGGGTCCGATGATCGACGAGTATGTCCAGGCGCGCCCCGCGCCGCCGCTGCGGCCGCACATCGCGTTCTACTCCGGTTATCGGCAGCGCGGCGTCCCGCCAGGCCGGCATCGCGGCCTGCCGTCGCCCTACCTCACGCTGATCTTCACGATGGACGAGCCGCTGGTCATCGCCGAGCACCCCGACCGGCGCCAGGTCCCGGGCACGTTCGACGCGCTGCTCGGCGGCCTGCACCTGCGCCCGGCGACGATCACGCATGACGGCTGCCAGTCGGGTGTCCAGGTGGCGCTGCACCCGCTCGGCTGCCGGGCGCTGCTCGGCCTGCCCGCCGCCGAGCTGGCCGGCCTCGACGTCGACCCGGGTGCCGTCCTCGGCGCGCCGTTCGTCGGCCAGCTGCGCGAGCGGTTGTCCGCGGCGCCCGGCTGGCCGGCCCGCTTCGCGGCCCTCGACACGGCGCTGACCGCTCTGCTCCCCGACGCTTCCACCCCTTATCGGTACGCAGTACGCCGCCGCACCACGATCCCGCCGGCACACCCCGCGGCCGAGCGGATCGCCCACGTCTGGGCGAGCCTGTGCCGCGGTGGCACGCCGATCGCCGAGTTAGCCGGCGAGGTCGGCTGGAGCGCACGTCACCTGACCGACCGGTTCCACGCCGAGCTGGGCCTGCGCCCCAAGGAGGCGGGCCGGATCGCCCGTTTCGACCGCGCCCGCCGCGCGTTGCGCCCCGGCGTGCGGTTCGCCGACATCGCCGCCGAGCACGGTTATGCCGACCAGTCACACCTGGTCCGCGACTTCCAGGCGTTCGCCGGGTGTGCACCGTCGCGGTGGTTGTCGGACGAGTTCGGTTTCGTCCAAGCGTCCGCCGCCGCGGCCGACCACGATGGAGGTCATGACTGAGCAGAAGACACCCCCGCCCCCGCAGATCTGGCCGACCCTGCGGGCGGCCGACGCCCGCGCACTGATCCGTTTCCTGGTGACCGCGTTCGGGTTCGAGGAGACCGTGACGTACGGCGACGGCGACCGGGTCGACCACTGCCAGCTGAGCTGGCCGCCGGGCGGTGGCCTCATGCTCGGCTCGGTCCGCGACGAGACGGACGACGCGTGGGCGCTGCAGCCGGGCACGTTCGGGGCCTACGTGGTCACCGACGAGCCGGACAAGCTGGCCGAGCGGGCCCGCGCGGCCGGGGCGGTGATCGTCAAGGAGCCGTTCGACACCGACTACGGCTCCCGCGATTTCGCCGCCCGCGACCCGGAGGGCAACCTGTGGGCATTCGGCACCTACCGCGGCGAGCCCCGCTGACCCGTTTCCACAGCCGGGCCATGGACCGGGCAGGCGTTCGCACGCGGACCGGCGTTCACGAGCGGGGCTGCTCCCGGCCGAGGAGGCCCCGTTCGAAGGCCGTGGCCACCGCCGCGGCTCGGTCCCGGACGCCCAGCTTCGCGTAGGCGTGCAGCAGGTGCGTCTTCACCGTCGCCTCGCTGATGAACAGCTTCCTGGCCGCCTCCCGGTTGCTGGACCCCCGGGCGATCAACGCCAGCACCTCCAGCTCCCGCTGGCTGAGTGGCTCCTTCTCCCCGGCCGGCGCCCGCAGCCGCCCCATCAGCCGCCCGGCGACCGACGGCGACAGCACCGACTCCCCGCGGAACGCCGCCACCACCGCCCGGAACAGCTCCTCCCGCGGCGAGTCCTTCAGCAGGTAGCCGGTCGCCCCCGCCTTGATCGCCGGCAGCACGTCGCTGTCCGTGTCGTACGTCGTCAGCACCAGCACCCGCGCCCCCGACCCACCGGCCTTGAGCTCCCGGATCGTGCTGACCCCGTCCAGCACCGGCATCCGCAGGTCCATCAGGATCACGTCGGGCCCGACCGCGGCCGCCACGGCGAGCGCCTCCCGCCCGTCCCCGGCCTCGCCCAGCACGGTGAACCGGTCGTCGCCGGCGAACATCCCGCGCAGCCCGTCCCGCACCACCGGGTGATCGTCGACGATGAGCAGCCCGATCACGGGGCGCCGCCGATCCCGATCGCCGGCACGCAGGCCGACAGCGCGGTCCCGCCACCCGGCTCGGACTCCACCCCCAGGGTCCCGGCGATCCGGGACAGCCGCTCCCGCATCGCGCTGAGCCCGAACCCGCCGCTCGCGGTCACCTCCCGGGGCCGGTCCGGGTCGAAACCGGCGCCGTCGTCGCGGACGTCCAGGGTCACCATGTCCTCCATGTAGGAGAGGGTCAGTCCGACCCGTCCGGCGCGGGCGTGCCGGGCCACGTTGGCCAGAGCCTCCTGGGCCGTACGCAACAGGGTCATCTCGATCTCGGGCAGCAAGCGTCGGGTCGGTCCGGTGGTGATCAGGTCGGCGCGGACGCCGTGCAGTCCGGACCAGCTCTGCACCACCTCGCCGAGCGCGTCGGGCAACCCCGCCTCGTCGAGGTGCTGCGGGCGCAGCGCCTGCACCGAGCGGCGGGCCTCGGTCAGGCTCTCCCGGGCCAGGCGTTTCGCCGCGGCCAGGTGGCGTTCGCGCTCCGCGGTGCCGGTCTCGGCGGCCTCGAGCTGGGTGACGATCCCGGTCAGCCCCTGGGCGAGCACGTCGTGGATCTCGCCGGCCATCCGCTGCCGCTCGTCCAGCACGCCGGCCTCGTGCGCCTGGACCAGCAGCTGGGCGTGCAGCCCGGCGTTCTCCTTGAGCGCCTCCTCGAGCTTCGCGTTGGCCTCGGCCAGCTCGTCGATGATCTCGTTGCGGCGGACCGCGTTGCGGTCCTTGACGGTCTCCAGCCGGGTCATGGCGGACGAGATCCCGGCGTTGACCAGGAAGAGGAAGCCGTAGAGCCACAACCCGCCGGTGCTCTCCAGGGTCCGGTAGCCGCCGGCCTGCGAGGCGGCGGTGACGGATGCGACGCCGGCCGCGCCGACCACCTGCCACCACCCGGGCAGCGTGTAGACGGTGAAGAGGTATCCGGTCCAGACGAAGAACCCGAAGAGCGGGTTGCACCACACCAGCAGCGCGGACAGCAGCAGGAAACCGACGAAGAGCAGCACCGACACCACCCGCGGCCGGTTGGTGGCCGGGAGCAGGCGCCAGATCAGCAGCCAGACGGCGGCGGTGCCGCTCACCACGAACGTGACCCGCAGGGGCTGCTGGGGCAGATCGATCGGACGGGCGAGGATCGCCAGTACGGTCGCGGCGGCGAGCAGGCCCGCGGCCACGTTCAGCAGGCGCGCCTCGGTCCAGTCGGTCCGCAGGTCCACCCGGGCCAGCCGGTTCATCGACGCTCACCTCCGTCCGGTCCAGTCTGACATTTCAGGGTCGCCGCGAGAAAGGCGGTCAGTTCCAGCGGAACAACCGTGCCGCCACGAGCCCGAACACCACCAGATAGCCGACCAGCACCACCGACGACAGCGCGTTCGGCCAGCTCCCGGTCATCGCGTCATGCAGGGCCCGCTCCCCGGCGCCGAGCGGGGTGAGGTCACCGATCCGCTGCACGACGTCCGGCATGAACTCGCGCGGTGTCCACAGCCCGGCGAAGAACATCGACGGGAAGAACAGCAGCGTCCCGGCCGCGTTGCCGGCCTTGCCGGTCGGCGCCAGCGCGGCCACCAGCAGCCCGATCGCGAACACCCCGGCCGCGCAGAGCAGGAAGGCCAGCACGAACCCGGCGACGTTGGCGGCCAGTGGCACGTCGAAGACGAAGAAGCCGACCGCGATGCAGATCGCCGACGAGACCACCGCGATCAGGATCGACGACATCAGCTGCGCGCCGAGCAGGGTGATCGGCCGGACCGGCGTGGTGGCGAACCGGCGCAGCACGCCCTTCTCCCGATAGGCGGCCAGCACCGCGGGCATCACCTGCAGGCCGACCATGGCCAGGACCAGGGCCATCGAGATGCCGACGTAGACGTCGATGGTCCGGACGCCGTTCAGCTCCGGTGACGGTTCGCGGAACGCCGGGATGCAGCCCAGGATCAGGACCAGGATCGTCGGGAAGAAGATCGTGAAGAAGACCGGCACCGGCTCGCGGACCAGGAGTTTGAGTTCGGTGACGGTGAGCTTGGCGAAGACGTTCACAGCTGCTCCTGGTTCCGGTTGCCGGTGAGACGGACGAAGGCGTCGTCGAGGCTGGCCTGCTCCAGCCGCAGGTCGACGGCGACGATCTGATGGACGGCGAGCACCGAGCTGACCGCGTGCAGCAGGTTGCCGGACCCGATCACCTCGACCCGGTCACCGCGGCGTTTCACCTCGCGGACCTCGGGCAGGACGGTGAGCAGCGCGTCGTCCAGCGGCGCGGACGGGCGGAACCGGATGGTCTGCTCGACGGCGGCGCGCGACACCAGGCCGGCCGGGGTGTCCAGGGCGACCACCGCACCCTTGTCGATCACCGCGATCCGGTCGCAGAGCCGCTCGGCCTCTTCCATGAAGTGGGTGACCAGCACGACGGTGACCCCGCGGCCGCGGACCGACTCGATCAGGTCCCAGGTGTCCCGGCGGGCCTGCGGGTCGAGGCCGGTGGTCAACTCGTCGAGGACGGCGATCCGAGGATCGCCGATCAGAGCCAGGGCGATGGAGAGACGCTGCTTCTGGCCGCCGGAGAGCTTTGCGTACGCCGTACCGAGCTTGTCGCCGAGTCCCAGCTCATCGGCGAGCACCCGCCAGTCGGCCGGCGCGGGGTAGAACGCGCTGTAGAGCTCGAGCGCCTCGCGTACGGTCAGTTTCTCCTGGAGTTGGCTCTCCTGGAGTTGCACGCCGACCAGGGCCCGCAGCTGCGGATCGCGCGGAGCGCGGCCGAGGACACGGATCGTCCCGGAGTCCGGGGCGCGGAGCCCGGCCACGCATTCGACGGTGGTGGTCTTCCCGGCGCCGTTCGGGCCGAGGATGCCGAAGATCTCGCCGTCCTCGACGGCAAGCGACACGTCACGAACCGCGACGGTGTCCCCGTAACGCTTGCTGAGGTTGCTGACCTCGATGACTGCCATGCACCCAGCGTCACGGATGAAGCCGGGTGCCCGAATCGACCAGCGAGCGAACTCCTCCATCCACCGGTCGGTGGATGGAGGCTTACGCCACCGCTTCCGCTTCCACCTCGGCAGCGCTGCGGCGCAGGCCGGTCACCGCGGAGTAGACCGACCCGACCTGCGCCGCGACGCGCTTCCAGGAGTACGCCTGCCGGGCCCGATCGAGCGCCGCCGTCGCGTACGTGAACCGCCGCACCTTGTCGTTGACCAGCCGGCGCAGTGCCCCGCCGAGCGCCCGCGGGTCCCGGGCCGGCACCAGGTCACCGGTGAGCCCGTCGACAACCGTCTCGGTCAGCCCGCCCACCGCGGTCCCGATGATCGGCACGCCGCAGGCCATCGCCTCCAGCGCGGACTGCTCGAACTGCTCCTCCCAGGGCGCGGCGACAAGCATGTCGGCCGAGCGGTACCAGCTCGGCATGTCCCGGTGCGGCACCGAGCCGACCAGGCGGAACCGGTCGGCGACCTGGCACCGCTCGGCGAGCGCGCGCAGCGACTTGGCGCCCGGGTCACCGGCGAGCTGATCGGCCCGCGGGCCGCCGACAACGACCACCTCGGCGCCCGGCACGAACCGCATCGCCTGGATGACGTCGCCGAAGCCCTTGTGCTCGACGAGCCGGCCGACCGAGAGGATCCGGGGCCGGTTCAGGTCACGCGCGGCGATCGGGCCCTCCGGGGTGAACCGGACGCTGTCCACGCCGGCCGGCACCACGGTGAGCTGTGCCCGCGGCACCCCGATCCGGACGAGTCCGCGCACCTCGTCCTGGGTCTGTGCGACCACCCGGTCGACCGCGCGGCCGAGCGCCCGCTCGTACCCGGAACGGGACGGGCCGACGGCGGCCGGGTCGATCGCGCCGAGTTCGTGGAATGACTGCACCACCGGGATGCCGACCTGCTTGGCCGCGGTGATCGCGGCCAGGCCACTGGTCCAGAAGTGTGCGTGCACCACGTCCGGGCGCCAGCCGTCGTGCTGCCACTGCGCGCTGAGCAGCCGGGCGAACTCGGCCATGTGCGGAAGGAGATCCTCGGCCGGCACGTGCTCGGCCGGACCGGCGGCGATGTGGACGACATGCACGCCGTCCGGCCCGGGCACCACGTCGGCCACCGCCGGGTCCGTACGACGGGTGTAGACACGGACGTCGTGCCCGATTTCGGCGAGCGCCCTGGACAGGTCGGCGACGTGGGCATGCTGGCCGCCCACGCCTAGAGGGCTGGCGTGTTCGGAGATCATCGCAATTCGCACGGGTTCTCCTCAGCGGCGGGAGTGACGGGATAACGGCAGGTTTCGTTGCCCGAGTGCCCCTAGCGTAAACATCCTGGCCGGGCGGGGTGGCCGCTCAACCGAGTTCAGACGGCGACCTGACGGCGGTAGTACTCGGTGTACTCGTCGAGCAACGCATCGACATCGGCGGTGGCAGCGAGGTCGAAACGCTCAAAAAGGTCGTGATACAGGCGGATGTCGGAACGGCTCTGTGCGGTCATCGACGTGTTGAACAGGTCGATGATCACGGCACGCCGATCGAGCAGCTCGAACGAGTGCATGGGCGCGACAGTGACGAACGAGCGGGCCGGCAGGATCTTCAAGCTGACGTTCGGGAGGCCGGTCAGGTACCGGATCTGCTGAAGCTGGCCGATCATGTCTTCCGGGGTGCCGACCCCGGCGCCCAGCACCGACTCCGTGATCACGAAGTGGAACCTCTTCGTCGCCGAGGCGAGGATCTCCTGTCGCGACATCCGCCGCGAAACGGTCGTCACCAGGTTCTTCCCGGCGTCCTGCCCCGCCGATTCCGGCGCGAGCATGGATGCCAGCGTGGTGATCACCGCGCGGGCATAGCTGCTGGTCTGCAGCAGACCCGGGATGACCGACGGATTGAAGACGCGGATCTCCGAGCTCTGCCGCTCGAGCTGTCCCACCTCGTCCTGGCGCTGCGGCAGACCCCGGGGCTCGGCCCGCCAGTCGGTCATCCGCTCGTAGGTCTGCGTAGCCAGCGATTCCAGCGCCTCGGCCTCGTCTGCGGGAAGACCCATCGCCTGGGCGAGTGTCCGGACGTCGACCGGATCCGCGGGCGATTTACCGGTCTCCAGCCGTGACACCTTGGCCTGGCTCATACCCGCCCGTTTGGCCAGGTCCGCACCGGTCAGCCCGGCACGGAGCCGGGCGAACCGCAGGGCCGCGCCGATCGACAGCCTGCCGACGTCGCCGAGCGAGCCGAAGACATCAGACATGGGCCGGCCATCGCTCAGGAGATCTGACGCGCCGCGTCCAGGAGCAGGTGCAGCGGAATCTCAACGAGTGACTCGCCTTCCGGTAGGTCGACACCGGCCACCCCGCCCGGCACGGCATAGCCTTGCACGACCAGTGAATCGCGATCCGTGCGATACACGGTCGGGCAGCTGCCGGTGACGCATACCCCGGCAATCATTTCGGCTTGAAGCGGTCGATGCTCGGATGAGTAAGTCATTTCGGCGGATATCCCTTTTGTCATGGCATGAATGTAGCGAGCCGCGGGCACGATAACACGACTTCTCAAATATTCAATGGATATTCACTCGATGTGGCGTCACGCGCACGATACCGCCACCTGACTAGCCCGTCACCCGAGGACCAATATCACTGATCACCAGGCAAACTACCGGTTTTGCCGCTCAGTGAATATGCATTGATATGCAGGAGCGAATCTCAGATATTCGTCTCCGAGGTGCGATGCGCCTTTTCCGACCCCTCGGTCCCACCGGGAGCAACCATGAACGCGGCCGTGCTCTACCTCGCCGTCGCCGGGCTCTTCCTGTCCCTGTCCCTGGCCCTCACGTCCCTCAAGTACGCCCTCGCCCCGATCGGCGAGATCGTCCGCGCCGCCGGCGCGCTCGCCCTGGTCGCTCTCTCGATCAGCACTGCGGCGGCCTTCCTCATCGCCGGCCTGATGGCCCGGTGACCCGATGGAACCCCTCGTCCTCGTGTCCGCCGTCGCCGCCCTGATCATCTTCGTCGTGCTGACCGAGTTGGTGGCCGCCGCGATCCCGGTCCTCATCGTGATCACCCTGGTCCCACCGGCCGAGCGCGCCGACCTGGCCCGCCTGCTGGCTGCCGCCGACAGCTCCCGCCGCCTGCGCCTGTGGCCGGCGCTGCGCATCGCCACCGCCGCCCGCCGCCGGCAACGCACCCGTTAGGAGCTGGCGACGCAGGGTAATCCCCGGCCATGGCCACTGTCGTACGCACCGTTCACGCCCCGCCCGAGCGCGTCTTCGCCGTCCTCGCCGACGGCTGGTCGTACAGCGACTGGGTGGTCGGCACCACGCACATCCGCGACGTCGAGGCGTCCTGGCCCGAGGCCGGCGCCGAGCTGCATCACAAGGCCGGGCCGTGGCCGTTCTCGCTGCACGACAAGTCGACGGTGCTCGCGTGTGTCCCGGGCCGGGAGCTGACGATCCGGGCGGGGCTGTGGCCGCTGGGTGAGGCGATCGTGAAGATCGTGCTGGACACCGAGGCCAACGGCGACACCCGGGTGACCATGCACGAGAAGTTCGACTCCGGTCCGCTGCTCTGGGCCCGCAACAAGATCAACGATCTGGTGCTGCACCAGCGCAACGTGGAAGCCCTGCGCCGGTTGGCGGACATCGCCGAGTCCCGCCGCCAGCCCGCCGCTTGATCACCGCTTGATCACCGCTTGATCACCAGGCCGAGCCGAGGCGAGCCGCACCACACCACCAGACCGCCGCTCCTCAAAACCACCACGCCACCACGCGACCAGCCCGCCGCCCCTCAAGAC
>NZ_LLZH01000302.1:0-62265 GCF_001509495.1 Actinoplanes awajinensis subsp. mycoplanecinus
CTCCAACGCCAAGCGCGGACCCCTGCCGCCCCACCAAACGCCGAACGCGGACTGCCACCGCCCCACCGGCATCGATCACCCACGCCGACCGTTACAACAACACCGAGCGACCGGACATCCCGGCCCGCAACAACACCCCTACCCACCCGCACCCGAACATCGGGAACCACCCAAAGGCCGCAGAGCCCCACCGAGATCAAAATAGGCTGATCGGCATTGCACGGTCCCCGGCTGGCGCTCAGGGGTGCCTCCGGGCCCTCGAGACACCCCCCACGACCAGCCAAGCCGAGCGGGCTGGCGCTCAGAGGTACCTCCGGGCCCTCCAGACACCCCCCACGACCAGCCCACGGCCCCGGGCTGGCGCTCAGAGGTACCTCCGGGCCCTCCAGACACCCCCCACGACCAGCCCACGGCCCCGGGCTGGCGCTCAGAGGTGCCTCCGGCTCTCGAGGCACCCCTGAGCGCCAGCCGAGCTGGGGCGGCTGGTGCTGGGGGCTGCCTCCGGGCTCTCGAGACAGCCGCCAGTGCCAGCCGCGGTGCTCTGCGGCGTACTGAAAGGGGGTTGCTGGGGGTTGTTAGAAATGATCTTTGTGGATGCTTCGGGGGACGGGCGTTATCGGCGGGTGGTGCTGGTCGGGCTCGGGTGGCACGGGGCGGTGGTGGCGCCGTTTTTGATCAACACGTGGCGGCCGCTCGAGGACACGTCGTGTGCGGACGCGGCGAGTTTTTGTTTCACCGCGCGGGACGGCGCCCAGCTTCTGCTCATCCTGGTCGGCGTGTTCCTGGGCGGATCTGCGCTGCTCACGCTGCTGGTGGCGTGGCCGCTGTCGCGCCGGATCCCGTCGGGGTTCCTGGCCGGGACCCTCGCCGCGGTGGCCGGAGCGGTGGTCGCGGCGACCCTGATCGCGGTTTTCGGCGGGTTCGTGTATCTGCAGAACCGCTACGGCTGAGGTGACACGGCGCGGGCGCGGGCGGCTCGGGTGAACTGGTCGTCCCAGCGGCGCGGGAACGGCAGCATCCGGTGCTTGGCGCGCCACGGCCGCATCTGGCGCACCGCGTTGAACCCGGCCGCCGTGATCACCCGCTCGGCCCGCTCGAACAGCGGCCACGCCGGGAACGGGTCGATGTGCGCGACACCGTCCGGTAGCCCGACCGGACGGTGCGGGGCAGCGAGGACCAGCCGCGGCCGGCGACCTTCCGCGGCGGCGCACTCCCCCGCGTACGAAATAAGCTCGTGAATCTCCGCCGCGGGCCCGGAGTGCAGAATCAGCCAGGACCCGGCAGCGTCCGGGCGTGCCTCCGCAGCCGGATCGGCCAGGTCCAGCGGCTGGACCGCGGTCGAGACCCGCGACAGATGCGCGCTGTGCGCGGCGGTCGGCTCCTCCACCGTCCATGTCTGGTCGAAGAGGATCGGCGACGGCGGGAGCACCTGCCGGTACGCGTCCCAGCGCAGCAGCCGCGCCAGGTGCACGGTCCGGGTGCCGGGTGGCACGCACCCCGCGTCCAGCTCCCCGTTGATCCCCGCCGGGAACGCGTCCACCACCAGCACCTCCGGCCGCAGCTCGGCCAGCACCTCGGCCGGCGACCCGGGTGCCTGCAGCAGCCGGTGCGGGCCCAGCACCCGCGGGTCCGCGGTGAACGGCGAACCGCTCAGCACCGTCGCCGGCTCGTCGGCGTGGACGGTGTGCAGGTACGCCCGGATCCTGGTCAGGTGCCCGAGCCCGCCGCCCTGCGCGTAGCAGACGATCACCGGGTGGCGGCCAGCACCGTCAGGTACCCGTCGGTCTCGGACGCCACGCCGAAGCGCTCCCGGACCCGGGTGGCAGCGGCCGCACCGAGCGCCGCAAGCTGATCATCTTCGGCCAGCGCGGCCCGGTGCACGGCCGCCCGGCAGGCGTGCGGGTCCCCGGCCGGGAAGCGGAAGCCGATATCGTCGTCGACCAGGTCGGCGAGCCCACCGGCGTCCGAGGCCAGGATCGGGATGCCCAGCGCGGCCGCCTCGAGCGCGACGTTGGGCAGCCCGTCGTAGAACGACGGCAGCGCCACCAGGTCACACGCCGCGTAGACGCCGAGCAGCTGATAGCGGTCCTGGAACGGCAACCCGGTGTACACGAGCGACGGGTGCCCGGCAAGCCACTCGTCCAGCCCGGGTTCCAGCTCCCCGGCCAGCACGATGTGGAACCGCGAAGCGTGCCCACCGGCGACGACCGCCTCGAGGAGCAGCCGGACGCCCTTCTTGTTCTTCAGCTGACCGATCATGCCGAGCGTGCGGCGGCCCGGCGCGACGTGTTCAGCGCGCCACGCCGCCGCCTTCTGCCGCTCGGACGGCAGCACCTGCCACTCGGTCATGTCGATGCCGTTCGCCACCCAGGTGACCGGGGTGGACGGGGCGAGCGCGGCGACCAGCGGCGCCGTCGAGGCGGCGACCACGCAGACGGCCGCGGACGCCCGCAGCGCCTCGAGCACCACCGGCTGGCGGCGCAGCGAGAACATCCCGGTGTCGAAGTCGTTGCCGCGCAGCAGGGTGATCAGCGGCAGCCCGGCCCACGCGGCGTAGACCGGCGCGGACAGCAGCGGGTACGTCCCGCCGAACGCGACCACGTGGGTGTACCGGTCGGCGACCGGCGCCAGGGTGGTCCAGAACTGCCGCAGCGCGTGCTCCGGATCGTCGCCGAGCGGCACGGTGCGCACCCCGGCGCCGCGCGGCGCGAGGTCCCGGCGGGTCAGGTGCACCACGTCCACCGTGACGCCGGCCTGCTGCAACCCGCGCACGATCCGGTCGCAGGAGTTCGCCATGCCGCCCGGGCTGGGTGGGTAGTTCTCGGTCACCCAGAGCAGACGCATCAGCTGTCCACCAGCGCGTCGTCACCGTCGTCCCGGAAGTCCTGGTTCCCGGCGGCGTCCGGGTCGAACGCGGCCCGGTCGTACGCGTCGAAGCTGGTGTACCAGCCGTAGTCGCTGTACTCGGTGGCGCTGCGGTGCCGGTAGGCCCGGCGCCGGTGTGCGGCCGCCGCGGCCGGGTGCCCCACCTGGTTGCGGGCGGCCGCGCACTCCGGGCACAGCCCGCCCTCGGTCACGTGGTCGGCGCAGAGCGCCCGGCCGCACGACGGGCAGCCGGCGATCGCCATCTGGCCGCACTTGCCGAGCGTGAAGAAGCCGGTGGTCACCGCACAGGGCGTCATGCGTTTCCTCGTTGTCCGGTGCTGGTCCGCGGCGTCCAGCGGAACGGTTCGGTGGCCACGCTCAGGATCCGGTCGAGCTGTTCCTGCCCCGACTGCGGCATCCGGGTGAGCTTGGCCGCGGCGAGCACGCTGCGGCGCTGCCCCTCCCGTACGAAAGTGCCGATCCAACCCGGGGGCCGGGAGACCGGAACCGAACCGGCCTCCTCTTTCGGCAGCCGCCGGCGGACCTTGATGATCTGGACGACCTTGCTCTTCCGCTTGGTCTTGATCTTGCCGCGCGGGTTGCGCTTGGAGATCCGGCGGGTGCGCTCGCGGTCGACGACGAGCAGTTCCAGGATGCTGCCGTCGCGCAGTTCGGCGCGCAGCCGCAACCACGGATCGATCGACCAGGTCTCGGTGGCCGACCGGATCGGTTTGCGCACCGGCAGGTCGCGGGGCTTGCCGGTCTTGCCGGGGGCGTCGCGGCCGCGCAGGTCCGCGGTGATCGTGAGCGTGCCCTTCGGGTCGAGGTCCGCGCCGACCTCGACGATCAGCGGCACGAGCACGTCGAGGGTGCGCGGCGGCAGCGCCCACTTGGACCGCTGGACCAGCTCGGCGTGGCGGAACAAACTGCTGGTCAGCGCGGTCCAGCCGGCCGCCGGCAGGGTCGCCGTGAAGACGCGCTCGTGGATGAGCGCCTGGTGTGACGGGTGGAACCCCGCGATTGCGGCCTTCTGCCGGCGCCAGAACATGATCGGACCGTATCAGCGGAGGTCGAGGCCGTGATAGACGGCAGCCAAGCGGGTTCGGGCGTGCGTCCAGGTGTACCCGTTCTCGACGTGTTCGCGGGCTTGCCTCCCCAGATCGGCGCAGAGATCCGGGTATTCCAGCAGCACCCGGACGGCGCGGGCCAGCTCGGCCGGGCGGTCCGGCGGGACGAGCCGGCCGTGCTCGCCGAGCACCTCGCGGATCACCGGCAGGTCGGAGGCGACCACCGCGGTGCCGGCCGCCATCGACTCCCACACCTTGATCGGGCTGCAGCCCTGGTCCAGGTTGCGCGGCGACGCGGTCAGCGGCGCGACCGACAGCTCGGCGTGCGCGAGCCACGCGGCCACCTCGGCGTGCGGCAGGGTGTGCTGCCAGAGCACCCGGCCGGCGAGCCCGAGCCGCTCGGCGAGCCGGCGCAGCGCCCGGGACCGGGACGGCACCACCGACGAGCAGATCACCAGCGACAGGTCGGACAGGTCGGCGAGCCGGGCGAACGCGCGCAGCAGCACGTCGATGCCCTGCCACGGTTGCAGGGCGCCGACGTAGATCAGGTACCGGCCCGGGGCGTCCGGCGGGCGCGGCACGTCGGCCGGCACCGGGTCCGCGCCGTTCGGGACCAGGTGTACGCGCTCGGCCGCGACGCCGCGCGCGGTGACGGCCCGCGCGATGACCTGCGACGGGACCACGACCGCGTCCGCCTTGAGCAGGCACTCGCGCTCCAGGTCGGCGATCTTGGCGAGGGTGCTGGGTGCGGCCAGGGGCCAGGTGTACGGCAGCTCGATCGACGGCAGCCCGTTCGCCTCGTAGACCAGCCGGCTGCCGAGCGACAGGGCCGGCAGCGCGCCCCACGGGTCCCGCACGTGGCACACCTCGAGGGTGTCGCGGTGCGCGGCGAGCCGGTCGGCGACCCAGGCGGAGAACGCCTCGGCCCGGTCCAGCCAGTTCGGCACCACGGCGTCGAACCGGACGATCTCGACGTCGCCCTCGCGCTGGTAGGTGGGCAGGCCACCGCCGCCGAGCACGCAGAGCAGGCCGCCGCCGTACCGGTCGAACAGCTCGGCGGCCATGTGCCGGATGTGCACCGCGGAGCCCTTGGTGGAGGGGAACCTGTCGAACGCGACGTAGGCGGCGCGGTGTCCGTCAGCCATGTGCGACCTTCCGTCGTGCCCGGTGCCAGCTGATCTGGTGGGCCAGGCCCTCGTCGAGGCTCGTCCGGGCGGTCCAGCCGAGCAGCGCGGCGGCGCGGTCGGTGCCGGCCCAGGTGCGGGTCACGTCGCCGGGCGCGGCGTCCTTGGCGACGGTCGGCGGCCTCGTGCCGAGCAGCGTGCCGATCCGGTCCAGGGCGTCGCGGACGCCGACGGTGTGCGGGTTCCCGATGTTGAGGACGGTCCCGGCCGGCAGCGGGACCTGCGCCGCGCGGATGGTCGCGGCCACCACGTCGCCGACGTAGGTGAACGATCGGCTCTGCCGGCCGTCGCCGTAGAGCGGTGCGGGCGAGCCGTCCAGGGCCGCCTCGATGAACCGGTGGAACGCCATGTCCGGCCGCTGCCGCGGACCGTAGACCGAGAAATACCGCAGGATCACCGCAGCGCCGTTTGCTTGCGCGAGCTGTTCGGCCAGGGCTTTTGATGCAGCGTACGGACTGAGCGGATCGATCCGGTCCTCCTCGGCGCACGGACGCTCGGCGCTGCCGTAGACCGACGAGCTGGACGCCAGCACGAACCGCGCCCCGCGGCACGCGGCGAGCAGCCGTTCCGTCGCGATCACGTTGTCCCGGTGGGTGTCGGCCGCGCCGGGCCCGAACGAGCTGCGCACCCCGGGCCGCCCGGCCAGGTGCAGCACCACGTCCGCGCCGCCCAGCCGGGAAAGATCGTCGGCGGCGAGATCGATCTCGGTCACCGCGATACCGGCCTGGGCGAGCTCGGCGCGGTTGGCCAGTGCCGCCTCGCGGGAGCCGGCCCGCTCCACCGCGTCCACGGCCAGCACGTCGTGCCCGCCGGCGACGAGCGCCTGCACGAGATGGCTGCCGATGAACCCCGCCGCCCCGGTGACCACTGCCCGCACCACCGGCACTCTACGTCAGTACCGGAAGGACCCCACCAGGGTGCGCAGCCGGTCGGAGAGGTCGGCCAGCTGGGCGGCGGCCTGCTGGGTCTCGGCGGCGCTGCTCGTGGTGTGCGTGGCAGCGTCGGCCACCCCGGCGATCACGTCGGCGATCTCGCGGGAGCCCTGTGCCACGTCGCCGACCGAGCGGCTCATCTCGTTGGTGGTCGCGGTCTGCTCCTCGACCGCGCTGGCGATCGTCGTCGAGTAGCCGCTGATCTGGCTGATCACGCCGGTGATCGCGGCGATCGCGGCGACCGCCTCGGCGGTGGCCGTCTTGATCGTGCCGATCCGGCCGCTGATGTCCTCGGTGGCCCGGGCGGTCTCCTGGGCCAGCTCCTTGACCTCGCTGGCCACCACCGCGAAGCCCTTGCCCGACTCGCCGGCCCGGGCCGCCTCGATGGTGGCGTTCAGGGCCAGCAGGTTCGTCTGCTCGGCGATCGACGTGATCGCTTTGAGGACCGCGCCGATCTGTTCGCTGGACTCGCCGAGCCGGGCCATCGTCTCGCCGGTGCGGTGCGCGGTCTCCACGGCGGTCGCGGTGACCCGGGCCGCCTCGGCGGCGTTCTCGGCGATCTCCCGGATCGAGGCGCCCATCTCGCCGGCGCCGGCCGCGACCGCTTCGACGTTGGTGGTCACCCGGCCGGCCGAGTCGGTGACCAGCGAGGCCTGCTCGGCCGAGCTGCGGGCGCTGCCGGCCAGCCGGCCGGACACGTCGGTGATGCCGCGGCTGACCACGCTGAGGTCGTCGGCCGCGCCGGCGATGCCCCGGACGGTGCCGGCCACCTTGAGCACGAACCGGTTGAACGCCATGCCGAGCTGCCCGATCTCGTGGTGCGGCGACTCGTCGACCCGCTGGGTCAGGTCGCCGTCGCCGTCGGCGATGCCGGCCATCCGGTCGCGCAGCCCGTTGATCGGCGCGACGATCGCCCGGGCCAGCAGCAGCGCGGCCAGCATGCTGACGGCGAGCGCGATCAGGGCCAGCACCAGGGCCAGGTTGCGCAGCCGGTGCGCCGGGGCGAGCACGGTACTCTCCGGGATCGTCACGACCAGCGCCCAGGTGGTCTTCGCGCCGATCGCCACCGGCGTGGCCAGCCGCAGCTGGGACGAGCCGACCGTACGGGTGGTCGTGCCGCCCTTGACCGCCTGCTGGGCGAGGGCGCCGAGCGCGCCGCCGAGGGGTTTGGTGAGCTTGTCGGCAGGTCCGCCGGCGACCACGTTCCCGGCCGCGCTGACCAGGGTCGCCGAGCCGGTGCCGAACGGCTTCATCGCGCTGACCAGGGTGCTCAGCGAGTCGAGGGTGACGTCGACCCCGGCCAGTCCGGCGAACCCGCCGCCGCGCACGATCGGGGTCTCCGCCGAGGTCATCAGCGTCTGCTTGCCGTCGACCTCGTACGAGTAGGGTTCGAGAACCGTCTCCTGGCCGGTCTTCTTCGGGTCCTCGTACCAGGCGCTGTTCGCCGGGTCGTCCAGCCCGACGATCGGTTCCACCGCGACGCCGCCCGCCCCGGTCCGATGCCAGTAGGGGATGTACCGCCCGGTCTTGTCGGAGGTGGTCGTCGCCCGGGTGCGCGCGTCCCGCCCGTCGAAGAGGTTCGGCTCCCAGACCGCCCAGGCGGCCATGTACTCGGGGTGCGCGGTCAGCACGTCGCTCAGCACCTGGTTCGCCAGCGGGCGCGACGGGTCACGCTGAGCGATCGCCGCCAGGGTGGTGGCGAGGTCGCGGGTGCTGGTGAACGCGGTGTCGAACCGCCGCGCGACCTGTGCCGCGTTCGCCTCCGCCTCGTGGCCGGCGTCCGAGAAGGCCGCCTCCTTGAGCCGGCTGGACGCGCCGACAACCAGCACGCTGACCAGCACCGCCACCGAGATGACAAGAAGCGTGGCGACGCTGAGCACGAGCTTCGTACGAATGGTCATCCGATGCATGACGCCCCCTCACTCCCCTGATCGGCGCGATCACGGATTGTGTGAGCCACGGCAAAAATCCCGGCGGAAAAGAAAAACCCGTTCGGGATTCAACCCTTCCGACCCCGGTCGCGTAACTCAGGGCAACGTATTTGCACATTGAGTGCGAATAGATGGAGAGGGGTGTCTATGTCTCCGAGGGGGTACATCACACGTCGTGCCGGCCGGACGTCGGTGCGCAAGCGGCTCGCGCTGGGCGGAGCGGTCGCCGCCGTGACGGTCGGCGCGCTGCTCGTCGTGCAGAACAGCTTCGCGGCCACCATCCCGTCCCGGGCCAAGGCCACGGCCGCCAGCTGCCCGGCCGTGCAGATCTTCGTCACCCGCGCGTCCACCGAGGCGCCCGGCACCGGCATCATCGGCTCGCTCGCGACGGCGGTCACCCGGGGCAGCACCCAGAAGATCGCGGTCGAGGCGACCGATTACCCGGCGCTGCTCAACCCGTACCAGCCGTCGGTGGCGGCCGGCACCCGGGCGCTCACCGAGCAGCTGACCGACGAGGTCGCGGCCTGCCCGGGCACGAAGATCGTGATGATGGGCTACTCGCAGGGCGCGCACGTGATCGGCGACGTGCTGGCCGGCACCGGGCGTGCGGCCGGGTTCACCCGGTTCGCCGCGGTGTCGACGGCGATCTCCGATCACGTGGCGGCGGTGGTCCTGATGGGCGACCCGCGCTTCGTGCCGGGCAAGTCGTTCAACGCCGGCACCTCCCGGACCAAGGGCCGGTTCGCCCGGGGCGAGGACGCGTCGCTGGACGCGTTCGCGGCACGCACCCAGTCGTTCTGCGACACCGGTGACACGTTCTGCGCCAGCGGGGCGAGCATCGCGGTCCACCTCGGCTACACCCGCAAGTACAACGCCGTCGCCTCGAAGTTCGTCCTCTCCAGGATCGGCGGCTGACAGCAGGTGCGGCGCCGGAGGTCACGTCTCCGGCGTCGCACCGTTCGCTCCGTGCAGCAGACCGCTCAGGGTGATCCGTAGCGCCCGGCCCAGCCGGGCCGGGAAATCCACGCGGGACCGCTGCAGGCGAGGGTCGCGGAGCGCCTCGACGACCGAGGGCGAGGGATTGGCGTACGGCCAGAGCCCCGCCGTGAGCAGGATCGTCATCGCCACGAACTCCCGCGCGTCGGCCTCGCCGAGGCCCGGGATCCGCTCGGCCAGCACCCCGGCCAGCCGGCCCTGCAACGCACCGTGCGTCAGCTTGAACTCCAGCACGGCCGCGGCGGAGATGTTGCGCTCGAGTTCACTGCCGAGCGAGCTCCACAGTTCACAGACCAGCGGCCGCCGCCCGAGCGACACCGCCAGCGCGTCCACCACCACCGACGGCTCCGCCTGTGGCAACTCCCCCGGCAGCTCGCCCAGCCAGTCGTCGATCGCCTGGTTGAGCAGCGCGAAGAAGACCGCCTCCCGGGTCTCGTAGTACCGCACCACGTTGGTCTTCGACAGCCCCACCCGGCGGGCCAGCTCCCGCAGGCTGATCTCGCTGAGCGGCATCTCGGCGAGCAGCTCGGCCGCCACGGCCAGGATCGCGCGCCGGCGGGCCTCCCGCTGCTCGGGACTGCGGGCACGCTGGAAGTCCAGGTCAGAGCTCATCGAGCGTCAGGCTACCCCGCGTACGAAATGGATTCGCTCACCGCGCGCCACCGCTCGTCGGACGCTGCGAGACCGGCAGCTTGGGCAGCGGCGACCGCGACCGCGTCGGTGCCGAGCAGCAGGTGCACCGGCGGCTCGGGGTCGGCGGCCAGGTCGATCAGCACCCGGGCCACCCGGGCCGGGTCACCGGACTGCGTGCCGTCGGCCGCGGCCATCCGGGCCACCACCGGCTCGATCACCGGCCGGTAGGCGTCGCTGACCGGGTGGGTGGCCATCGACGCGCCGGCCCAGTCGGTGCGCATCCCGCCGGGCTCGGCGACGGTCACCCGGATCCCGAACGGCGCCACCTCCTTCGCGAGCACCTCGGAGAACCCGCCGACCGCCCACTTGGCCGCCTGGTACGCCCCGAGCCCCGGCATGCCGACCCGGCCGCCGACCGAGGAGATCTGGATGATCCGCCCGCCGCCCTGCGCGCGTATGACCGGCAGCGCGGCCCGGGTCACGTGCACGACGCCGAAGAAGTTGACGTCGATCTGCGCACGGAACTCCTCCTCGGGCACGTCCTCGATCGAGGCGACGTCGGCATACCCGGCGTTGTTGACCAGCACGTCGAGGCGCCCGAAGGCCTCCAGCGCGACGGCCACCGCGGCCCGCCCGGCGGCCGGGTCGGTCACGTCGAGCGCGACCGCGCGGACCTGGTCGCCGTACTTCCCGACCAGGCCGTCGAGCTGTTCGGGCCGGCGGGCGGTGGCCACCAGGCGGTGACCGGCGGTCAGGACCGACTCGGCGAGCTGCCGCCCGAGACCACGCGAACTGCCGGTGATCAGCCAAACCTGCTGCATGACGTCTCCCTCGATAAATAAGGGGCCAGCGGCCTCTTATGATTCGACATTAAGAGGCCACTGGCCCTTTAGCAACCGATGCGACGCGGATCTCAGCTGGCTTCCCGGGGTGCCTCCGGGCGCCGGAGGCACCCCGGACAGCCAGCCGGGATCGCCCCCGGCGATGACGGCAACGACCAGCTCTCCGGCGGCCCCGGCACGGACATCCTCGACGGCGGCTCCGGCACCAACCGCATCTGGCAGTAAGTGCCACGTGCGCGGGGCGCGGCCCGGGACCGGCCGCGCCCCGCGTCCGCGGTGCCTAGGAGTGGGTCCAGTTCTGGTTGGCGATCACTGCGGCGGTCCATGACTCCCGGTGTCTCATGGCTCTCCTCGGAGGACGAGAATTTTCAGTACGGCGAGCCGGGGATGTTCAGCCGCACGCTGTAGAGGCCGTAGTTGCCGGTGTCGCCACCCGACGACGGGGAACCGGACGTGATGAACAGCGTCCTGCCGTCCGGGCCGCCGAACGCCGCGTTGGTGGCGTTGCGACCGGCCGTGATCGTGCCCAGCGACTGCCCGCCCGGCGCGTACACGTGGACCTTGCCGTCGCTGAAGGTCACCTGGTAGACGTTGCCCGCGCAGTCGATCGTGCCGCCGTCGGTGCCGGCCAGGGACACGAAGTCGGCGCGAACACCGGTGCTGCCGTCGGCCGCGACCGGATAGCGGTAGACCTTGCCGGTGGCGTTGCCGCCGACGTAGAGCCACTTCGCGTCCGGTGACAGCTCGATGCCGTTCGGCTCGCGGATCGTGTCGTCGATCAGCGTGACCACGCCGTTCTTCACCCGGAAGACGCTGGTCTTGCCGGCCATCTCGTCGGCCCGGTTCGCCCGCTGGAAGTCCGGGTCGGTGAAGTAGACGGTGTCGTCCGGCCCGATCGTGAGATCATTCGGCGAGTTGAAGCGCCGGCCCTGGTAGTTCGCGGCGAGCACCCCGCGCGCGCCGGTGCGCAGATCGAACGTGGACACGCTGCGCTGATCGTGGGTGGCCGCGACGAGCTGGGTGCCGTCGCGGCTGATCGCCAGGCCGTTGCTGCCAGCACCGGTCAGGAACGTGCTGAACGCGCCGGTCGCCGGGGT
Source organism: Actinoplanes awajinensis subsp. mycoplanecinus (assembly GCF_001509495.1). Taxonomy (NCBI): domain Bacteria; kingdom Bacillati; phylum Actinomycetota; class Actinomycetes; order Micromonosporales; family Micromonosporaceae; genus Actinoplanes; species Actinoplanes awajinensis. The sequence continues at coordinate 11,548 of NZ_LLZH01000302.1, forward strand.
GTAGGTCAGGATGTCCGAGGACTGCACGTTCTCCGGGCCGCTGCCGTCGTGCATGTCGGTCAGCTTGAGGGTCAGCGTGGCGGCGTCCCAGGCCGGCCCTTCCAGGAAGTTGAACCCGTCCCGGATCTTCGTGGCCGCCACGGTGGTGGCCGGCAGCGGGCTCCCGGTGGGTGTGCCGGCCGGGCACTGGCCGCCGGTCGGCGGGTTGCTCGGCCCGGCCGGCAGGGTCCACAGCTGGTTCGCGCCGGTGCCGCACGTCCAGATCTGCAGTACCGTGCCGTTCGCGCTGCTGCGTCCGGCCGCGTCCAGGCACTTGCCGGACCCCGCGTTGACCAGACGGCCGGCCGAGGCGGTCCAGCGCTGCGCCGCTGAGCCGTTGCAGTCGTAGAGCTGCACGGCCGCGCCGTCGGCGGTCGAGGCGGCGGCCACGTCGAGACACCGGCCGAGCGCGCCGACCGTGCCGTCGTCACCGGCGGTCCAGCGCTGGGCGGCGCCGCCGGTGCAGGTCCAGAGCTGGATCCGGACACCGTTGGCGCTCCGGCCGTCGGTGACGTCGAGACACTTGCCACCGATCCCGGTAATCGGCCCGTCGGTGGCGGCCACCGCGGCGGTGCCGATCCCGATGGCGGCGACGACCAGGGCGGCGACGGCGAGCAGCCGCCGGCGCAGTGGGGGAAACGTGTTCATGGAGCTCCTTGCGGGGGGAGGGAGCCGACCGGATGAAACAACTTGAAACATTGTTAACTGTTCGGGGCTCTCATGAGAGCGCGGCCACCAAAGCTCCGTCAAGGTGTCCGGTGTGCCGGAAATCGGCGCCCTCACCCGGGTGCCAGGTGAGCGGCCAGCCGAGGCACTGAAACGCCGCATGAAACAAGGCGCTGGTCTCGCCTGGAGGTCCGGCGCGCAGGTATTTTGGACACGACAGACGGGCCGCGCATGGCTTCGGATCGCAGAGGGGGCACGGGTGAGCGCTCAAGCCTTTGGCGCGAGGATGCCGACACACGTGACCTTGAACGACGTCGCGATCATGGCTGCGGCCGACGAGAACCACCGGTACGAGTTGAGTCCGGAGGGAGTGCTGTCGGTCATGCCCCCCGCTGACCCGGAACACGCACTGCTGGTGATGCGCATGATTTTCTGGCTCGCCGGCCACGGCTTCGCAGCCGAACAGATCGCCGCCGACTGCGGCATCGACATCGGCGGCGGCCGGGTCCCGGACCTGACAGTGTGGGCGAAAGGCCTGCCGCCGCGCCCTGCCCGCTCCAGTTACGCAGGCACGTCCGGTCTCCTCCTCGCTGTCGAAGTGGTCTCCAGCGGGTTCGAGATCACTGACCGGATCACGAAGAAGGCCGAATATGCGAAGGCCGGCATCCCGCAGTATTGGATCGTTGAACGCGACGGCGGAGCGACCGTGCACCGGCACCGCCTGAACGAAGCCGCGGAGTACCAGCCGGACCCCGCTGGGCCTCAACCACTCACCTGGCTTCTCGCCTCCACCCCTGACATCGAATAACTCGCCCGGCTCCACGGGTCCGAAGGAATTCCCACGCCCGGTTCTTTTGTCCTAGGACATAACTGTAGGGTGGGCGCGTGCTCATCCAAGGGGAGACCGCCGCGGACATCGCCGACTCCGTGCGGGGCCTGGTGCAGCGCGGTGAGCTGGCCGTCGGCGCGTCGCTGCCGCCGATGCGGGTGCTCGCCGCGCAGCTGGGCGTCAACCGCAACACCGTCGCTGCCGCGTATGCGCTGCTCGCCGCGGCCGGCATCGTCGACGCCCGCGGCCGGGCCGGCACCACGATCCTCGGCCTTCCCCAGGTCGGCGGCGAGGGCGAGGGGGCGCCGGACCGCGGCGAGGCCGAAAGCGCGCCGCTCACGGTGAATCTGGCCTCCGGCAACCCCGACCCCGCACTGTTGCCGGATTGGTCCAGGTCGTTCGCCGGATACACCCACATTTTGTACGGTGAGCAGCCCCTCCACCCGCGCCTGCACGACTGGGCGGAGCGCACCCTCCCGCCCGGGCCGACCCCGGGACAGGTGACCGTGACCAGCGGGGCGGTGGACGCGCTCGAACGGCTCCTCGCCGCGCACCTGATGCGCGGCGACGCGGTCGCCCTGGAGGATCCCGGGTTCTTCCTCTCGGTCGGCACGCTGCGCGTCGGCGGCTACCGCGCGGTGAGCCTGGAGGTCGACCCGCAGGGTGTCACCGTCGACTCGCTGCGGGACGCGCTCGCCGCCGGGGTCCGCGCGGTGGTCTGCACGATGCGCGCGCAGAACCCGACCGGCGCGAGCCTGAGCGCCGAGCGCGCCGAGCACCTGCGCGCCCTGCTCGCCGAGCACCCGGACGTGCTCGTCGTCGAGGACGACCACTTCTCCGCGATCGCGGTGACCCCGTACCGCACGGTCATTCCGGCGGGCACGGCACGCTGGGCGATCGTACGATCGATGTCGAAGTTTCTCGGTCCTGACCTGCGCCTCGCGGTGCTTCGCGCGGACGCCGGCACCACCGCCCGCCTGGCGACCCGGCTCGGCCGGCCGTCGTGGGTCAGCCACCTGCTGCAGCACATCGGCGCGGAACTTCTCACGTCCCCGGCGGCCCAGGAGCGGCTGGCCGAGGCGGCGGCCGTCTACCCGAGCCGGCGGGCGCTGCTCGTCGACGCGCTCGCCGCGCAGGGCATCGCGGTGTTCCCGGCTGCCGACGGCTTCAACGTGTGGATCCCGCTCCCGCACGACGAACACCGGGTCGTGACCGGTCTGGCCCAGGCGGGCTGGGCGGTCCGGGCCGGCTCCGCATACGGCGGCGCGCCGTCACGTCCCCCGGCGATCCGGGTCACCACCGCGACGCTCACCGCCGGGCAGGCTGCTGGGCTAGCCACCGCCCTCCACCCCCTCCTGAAAGGGAAATGATCATTTTCACCGGTCTCAGCGCCTTCCCGCTCACCCCGCTCGCCGCGGACGGCTCCGTCGACGAGAAAGCGTTCATCACGCTGGTCCAGCGCCTGGTGGCAGCGGGTGTCGACTCGATCTCACCGCTCGGCTCCACCGGGTCCTACGCCTACCTGAGCCGGGAGGAGCGCGCCCGGGTGGCCCGGCTGGCCGTCGAGCACGCCGCCGGCGTCCCGGTCATGGTGGGCATCGGCGCCACCCGTACCCGGGAGGTCCTCGCCGTCGCCGAGGACGCGCAGGCCGCGGGCGTGTCAGCGGTCCTGCTCGCCCCGGTGTCCTATCAGCCGCTGACCGAGGACGACGTGCTCGGGCTCTACGAGGACGTCACCCGGGAGTTGTCGGTGCCGCTGGCCGTTTATGACAACCCGGGCACGACGCGGTTCACGTTCACCGACGAGCTCTACCAGGCCGTCGCGGCGCTGCCGCAGGTCGCTTCGATCAAGATCCCTGGGTCGTCGGGTCTCACGTCGGCGCGTGTCGAGGAGCTGCGCAAGATGCTGCCGGGGCACCTCTCGCTCGGGGTGTCCGGGGACGGATTCGGTGCTGCCGGGCTGAGCGCCGGGTGCGACGCCTGGTACAGCTCGATCGGCGGCACGCTGCCGGGACCGGTGGTGGCGATCACCCGGGCGGTGCAGTCGGGTGACCTCGCCGGGGCGGCGGCCGAGTCGGCGCGGTTGCAGCCGTTGTGGGACCTGTTCGGCAAGCACCGCGGAGCCCTGCGGGTGATCGGGACGATCGCGGAGCATCTGGGGCTGGTGAGCGCGCCGTCGCTGCCGCGCCCGATCCGCGGCCTGTCCGGCGCCGACCGGGCCGAGGTGATCGCGATCGTCACGCGGCTGGGCTTGACCGAATGAGTTCAGTCCGGCGTGGAGCGGGCGTCGCGGGCCCAGCGGCTTCTCCTGGCGGCGCTGCCCTCAGCGTCGCTTCCCCAGGCGTCGCTTCCTCCGGCGGCACGGCTCGTCCGGGCGGCGCGGGTGCGGGTGGGCTCGCCCGCTACCTGGCCGCGGCCACGCTCGCCCGCGCCGCGGACGGTGGTGCGGTGGTGGCGATCGTCCTGTTGGTCACCACCAGCGGCGGCCCAGGCTGGCTGGCCGGGCTGCTCGGCGCCGCCATCACGGCACCGCACCTGGCCGGCCCGTTCATCGCCCGGCCCCTCGACACCGCCCGCGACGGGCGCACCGTGATCGCGGTCGCCTGCCTGGTGCACGGCGTGACCCTGGCCGCGGCGGTGCTGCTCTACCCGTACGCCTGGCCGCTGGTCACGGCGGTCCTGCTGGCCGCGTCCGGGCTGGTCGGGCCGCTGCTGACCGGCGGGATCAGCAGCCGGCTGCCGGGCATCGCCGGACCGGACCGGCGCAGTCAGCGCCGCGCGCAGGGCTGGGACGTCGCCACCTACGGCATCGCGGGCACGGTCGGGCCGTCCGTGGTCGCCGCCGTCGCGGCGTGGGCCTCCCCCACCGTCGCGGCGCTGGTCCTGGCCGTCGCGGTGATCGCCGCCGCGGGCCTGATCCGGCTGCTGCCCTACGCGCCGCCGGCCGCGACCCGGGCGCAGGCACCGCACCCGGCTCGCACGCTCGGGCTGATGCTGTCCACCGGACCGCTGCGCCGCACCCTGTATCTCACGATGAGCGTCGCGCTGTCGGTCCAGGTGCTGCCGGTGGTCGCGGTCGCCTCCACCGGCACGCTCGGCGTGGGTGCCGCTGCCGCCGGCGTTCTGACCGCGGCGTACGGCGTGGGCGGCCTCGCCGCCTCCATGCTGATCATGCTCCGTCCGCTGCCCGGCGACGCGGACCGGGCCATGACGATCCTCGCGGTCACCGTGGCAGCGGCCCTCACCCTGGTCGCGGTCACCACGACGTTCGGCGCGGCGGTGGCCGCTTATGCCGTCACCGGCGTACTCAACAGTTATTTTTTCGCCGCGACCCTCGCGGCCCGCAGCGAATACGCCCCCGCCACCGCCCGCGGTCAGGTGTTCGTCTGGATCGGCGCACTGAAGATCTCGGCCGGCTCGGCCGGCACCGCCCTGGCCGGCACGCTGATCGGCGCCGGCGCCCACCTGCCCCTGCTCCTCGCGGTCACCGCCACCACGATCGCGGCCGCGGTCTCCCTGGCCGACCGCAGCGCTCAGAGGCCGCGCTTCTGGTTCCAGTCGTAGACGTACCAGGCGTAGATCAGGTTGCCGATGCCGTAGGTGAGCACGAACAGCAGGATGTGCAGGCCGACCGAGTTGTGTTTGCGCAGGCTGTAGCCGCCGGCGAAGGCCGCCGCGTGCACGTTGTTCTGGATCACGATCTGGGGCGGGTAGGCCGGCGGGTATCCCGGGCCCTGCGGGTAGGGCTGGCCCTGGGGGTAGTGCTGACCCGGCGGATACGCCTGGTTCTGCGGGTACGGCTGGCCCGGCGGGTAGGCAGGGGCCGGCGGGGCGCTGTACTGGGGCGGGTACTGCTCCGTCTGGTAGCCGGGCGCGGCCGGGTAGGCCGGCGGGTAACCGGGCTGGCCGGCTACCGGCGGATACCCGGGCTGGCCGGGCGGCGCCGGCGGGTAGGCGGCCGGGTACCCGGGGGCCTGCTGATAGGCCGGCGGGTATTCGTTGTGCGGCGAGTAGCCACCGAAGGACGGCTGGTCGGCAGGGTGTGACACGGTGGCACTCCAGACGAATCTTTTCGGGTGAAGAAGCAGACTAATTGATCGTCAGGATTGCCCATGGTCCCCCGGACGGTTGATTCGCCCGGTCGAACAGCCGGGGACCTCCGTCCACTGTCGCTGCGTCAGTGGTGTATTCAGGAGTTTTCCACCGGGGGACGGGAACCGTGATCAACCCACTGCACGACGACGCCCGGTCGGCCTGGGCGTACCGGCGGTACCTGGCCGGCCGCGAGCCGGGCCCGATCCACCCGGCCGTGGGCGCGGGCATCCTGGCGCAGCTGCTCCCGGGCGACCACGTGGAGCTGATCGCGGACACGGTCTCGCAGCGCACCCTCGAGCCGCTGACCGGTGTGTCCCGCCGTGACCGGCCGTTGGACCTGGCCGTTCGTACGCTGAGGGCTTGGTTCTTGGTCGACCGGAACACCGGAGGCATCGCGGTTCTCCCGGGCGCGCCGACCTCGCTGGGCTACACCAGTGGCGCGGACGCGCCCTGGGAGGTGACCGGCTGGACGAACGCGCACTATGCGGTCGACGGCCGCCACTTCTACTTCAAGGTCTTCCTGGACAGCCTGGACGCGCCCGAGGTCGAGGTGCTGGCCGGCGGCGCGGGCGGGCAGATCATGCGCCTGCCGGAGAACCCGGCCGTGCCGTCACCCCCGGCTCCCGACCTGCCGCCGGACGAGGTCGCCACCTACGTGCAGGAGGTCCGGCAGCGGGTGACCGACGCGTTCACCTCCACCGGCGTCGACCGGGCCCGCTCCCGCGAGCTGTACCCCGGTCAGCACACCCGGCTGCGCGGCTACCTGACCCGGGCGGTCGAGAACCTCACCGACCCGGAGGCCGCCGCCTCGGCCCGCTCGGCGGTCATCTTCCACCACCACACCGAGCTGCTGGCCGCTGTCTACTTCCGCGAGCTGGGCCTGCCCTATCCCCCGGACGCGCCGCCCACCGGCACGCAAAAGCCTGAAACCCTCGACGACTACTACCGCTGAACGGTATAAACAGCCACCGTGACCGACGCCGGCCGAGAGATGCTGCGCACCACGTTCGGCCAGGACGCCGAACTCTACGATCGTTGCCGTCCCGGCTATCCGCCCCAGCTGTTCGCCGACCTCGCGACGCTCGCCGGCCTCGGCCCGGACACTCAGGTGCTGGAGATCGGGTGCGGCACCGGGCAGGCGACCCTGCCCGTGGCACAACTCGGATGCAGCGTCGTCGCGATGGACCTCAGCCCCGAGATGGCCGCCGTCGCCGGGCGCAACCTCGCACCGTTCCCGAAGGTCACCGTCGTCGCCGCCGCGTTCGAGGACTGGCAGTCCCCGGACGGAACGTTCGACGCGGTGCTCTCCGCGACCGCGTTCCACTGGCTCGACCCCGGCATTCGGATGATCAAGGCGGCTGACCTGTTGCGGCCCGGTGGAACCCTCGGCATCGTCTCGACCCATCACATCGCCGGCGGGACGGACGCGTTCTTCGCCGACGCGCAACGCTGCTACGAGCGCTTCGACCCCGCAACACCGCCCGGCATGCGCCTGACCACCGATGACGAGACCGCGGAAGAGGCCGCGGAATTCGAGCGGTCCGCGCGCTTCGGGCCGATCACATTCCGACGGTACGAGTGGCAGCAGGCCTACACGGCCCCCGAGTACCGGAACCTGCTCATGACCTATTCCGGTCATCGGGCCATGGCACCCCAGGCCCGCAGTGACCTGTTCGCGTGCCTCAGCCACCTGATCGACGACGTCTACGGCGGAGTGATCACCAAGCAGTTCCGGACGAGGCTCGCCATCGCGCACCAGACGGCTCCCTAGGATGCGGTGGTGCGATACGACGAACTCGAAGCGGCAATCGTCCGGCTGGTTCGGGATGCCGGCGAGGACAACCTCCGGACCTTCGGCGCCGAGACCGTCGTCCGGCTGGTGCGCGACGAAGCGGCGCTCGACCCCGCCGACCAGGATCAGCTCGACCCGGACGCGGCCGCCGCGCTCGGTGCCGCCTGCGAGAACGTGCTGACCGCCGGCCCGGCCGAGCTGCGCGCGCAGCTGACCCGCATCGACGACGGCATCCTGGCCGACGGCGACATGGACCCGGAACTCTTGAGCGTCATCACCGCGCTCGAGCACTGGACGACGTACCTGGAGACCGGTTTGCGCGGGGAGCTCTACGAGCTGGCGATCCGCTCCATCGAGCAGGTCGACTTCCAGGTGTCGGCCGACCTCGGCGACTTCCTCGCCGAGCCGGAGATGGCCGCCGAGTACGCCCGCATCACACGTTTGCTGACGGCGTAGATGGCACTGCTGGTGGAGGTTCACGTTCCGCTGACCCCTACACCGGGCCTGCCGCCCGGGGAGTATCCGTTTCCCTGGATCGAACAGGTGGAGGATTTCCTGGTCGACCTGGAGGAGGAGGGCGCGGCCGAGTCGTGTGACGAGGGGACCACGTTCGGGGACTACTTCGTGTTCTTCCTGGTCGGGGCGACCGAGGCCGGGTTGTTAGCCGCAAGCTCCCGGGTGGCGGCGCTCAAGGGTGTGCCAGCCGGGTCGTTCGCCCTGGTCACCGACACCGAAGCCCCCGAGATGGGCACCGGCCGCCGGGTCGGCCTGCCCCTCTGAGCAGGATGCCCCGGCCCGGACTCGCCGCGCGCGACCCCGTTGGCGACCTCAAGTTCGGAACGTCACGGTGACTGCCGCCGGGTGCGCGGTTCGAGGGCGGTGGTGGCCCGCGGTCGGCTGGTGCTCAGGGGTGTCTCGATGGGCTTGAGGCACCCCTGAGCACCAGCTCGCGCGGCACAGCTGGTGCTCAGGGGTGCCTCGAGGGCCGGGAGACACCCCTGAGCACCAGCCAGAACCGGAACGCGCGTCGGGCCGGGGAGCACGCCGCGACCGTCGTCGTTCACGCCTGGGGTGGTGACGACTGCACCCCGGCACTGAGCCGGCAAGCGCGAGCCGATACGCCTGCGCCAGGTTTGATCGTGGAGGGTCCTGCCGTCTGCTGCCTTTCACAGCCGTGGACCGGAATGTCCGCGCGGGCCAGACGGGTCCGGCCTCCCAACACCCCATCAAGATCAACTTATGCTGAGTGGCATTGCCGGATCCTCCGCTGGCTCTGGCAGCCGTTATACGTCTGGCCCAGGCTGGGCGGGCCGGTCCTGACGGTCCCCTCACGTGCGTAAACGACCACAAGCGCTCGCCGGCCCGACCCGGCAAGCAGCCATCGTGGTCTCGCGGCCGCCATAACCACCATGAGCGCTCGCCACCCAGAACCACCGAGCACCCACCGTCGCCTCACAGCCTCCATAACCACCATGAAGGCCCGCCACGCCGGACCAGCGAGCGCCCGCGGTCGGCCGGCACAACCACCCCGCGGGCGGGCGGCGGCCCGCGACCCACCATCTGCTCCGCCGGGCCCTGGTGGCGACCTTTTCTTCCCAACCGACAGGAGGCAGGATCGGGTGGGTGCGGATTCTGGTGATGGCGGATACGCATGTGCCGAAGCGGGCTCGGGACCTTCCGGAGCAGCTGTGGGCGGCTGTTGACGCCGCTGATGTTGTGGTGCATGCGGGTGACTGGGTGGACGTTGGGCTGTTGGATGCGCTCGAAGGGCGCGCCGCCCGGCTGATCGGCTGTTATGGGAACAACGACGGGGCGGCGCTGCGGGAGCGGCTGCCGGAGGTGACGCGGGTTGAGCTTGGTGGGCTGCGGGTGGCCGTGGTGCACGAGACCGGGGCGGCGGCCGGCCGCGAGGAACGGTGTGCGGCCGCGTTTCCCGACACGGACGTGCTCGTTTTCGGACACTCGCATATCCCGTGGGACACCAGTGCGGCGGGTGGACTGCGGCTGCTGAACCCCGGGTCGCCCACCGATCGGCGGCGGCAGCCGGACTGCACCTATCTCACCGCAGTCGCGGCCGAGGGGCAGCTGACCGAGGTCACCCTCCACCGGCTGCCGCGACGCGGGGCCTAACTGACGAAGCGAACCTGGCGGCGGCGGGCAACGCGCACGCCCAGTGCCCCGGCAACGAGCAGCAGCACACCGAGGCCGCCGATCCAACCGGTGATCGACCCGGTGACCGGCAGGCTGGTGCGGTCGCCGGTGACGCGGATCTTGCTGGTGCCGGTGATCGGTGGGACGCCCTTGGCGGAGAACGTGATGGTCACCTGGCCGGTGTCGCCGGGCTTGGCGGACTTCGCGGCGGTCACCACGACGGGCAGGTAGAGCTCGATCGTCTCGCCCTCGAACGAGAGGTCTCTCGGGTCGGAGCAGGTGACCTGGGTCGGTGACGGCTGGAGGCAGTCGCCGCCGCCGTCCTTGCTCGGGGTGAGGTGGACGCCCTTGAGACCGGTCAGGTGGTAGGTGACCTTTGCTTCGGTCAGCGTCGTCGGGCCGATCGTGGACCAGATGTTCGGGCCGAGCGGATCGACGCCGGAGCCGCCGACCGGCACGTCGAGGTCGGGGAAGGCGACCGAGACCGGGTTGCCCTCGTGGACTCCCCCGGCCAGGGCGGGGCCCGCTGTGGTGGCGAGGAGAACACCGGTCACTGCCAGCACGCCGGTCACGCGCCGCACGTTCGGAAGCCGCATGCTGGGGCCCTGTCTCTCGGTCACGGAACGATGGTCACGGAAACGATAGTCGCGAAATGATCCACGCAGCGTAACTGGATTCCCCGCGCGGACAAGGCCGACCCACCCGCGACATCGCGGATGGGCCGGCTATTTCACCAGGTCAGGCAGGTCAGGGCAGGGTCCAGAGCTGGTTGGCGGCGGCCAGGCAGTCCCAGAGGTGGATCTGCTGGCCGTCCGTCGACTTCACCTCCGACACGTCGAGGCAACGGCCCGACTGCGGATTCCGCACCGTCTTGTCCGGGTAGGCGACCCAGTTCTGCGCCGCCGACCCGTTGCACGTCCACAGCTGGACCTTCGTGCCGTTGGCCGTCGCGCCGCCGGCCACGTCCAGGCACTTGTTCGACGACGGGTTGCGCCAGACCTGGCCGCTGACCGACCAGTTCTGAGCGCCCGATCCGTTGCAGGTCCACAACTGGATCTTGGCGCCGTCAAGAGAGGATCCGCCGTTGACGTCAAGGCACTTGTTCGCAAAACCACGGACCGGGCCGGTGCCGGTCGACCCGCCCAGTTCCTTGATGCGGACGTTGCGGAAGGACGCGTGATCCGCGTCGCCGTGATTCTGCAGGCCGATGTAGCCGGCCAATGATCGTACGGAATCGGGGTTGTTGAAGTCGTTGATCTTGACTCCGTTGAGGAAGACCTGGAGATGCTCGGCCTCCACCCGGATCTCGTAGGTGTTCCACTCGCCCGGCGGGTTGAGGGCGGCGTCGCGGGCCGTGAGGTCGGCGGACTGGAACGTGTAGACGCTGCCGGTGGTGCGGTCGGCAGTGTCGGTGGCGTCGATCTGGATCTCGTAGCCGTTGTTGACCGCGGACCACGGGTCGGTCGACGCCGGGAAGCCGATGAAGACACCGGAGTTGTCGTCGCCGGTCAGCCGCCAGTCGAGTTTCAGCGAGTAGTTGGTGAACTGTTTCGCCGAGTACCAGTACAGGCCCATCCCGCCGGTCGACGACAGGGTGGCGTCGGCGTTGGTGAACCCGCCCGGCCCGGCCTGCGACCAGCCGGTGGTCGAGCCGTTGTAGAGCGCGGTGTACCCGGTCTCCGGGCGGCAGTCGGCATCGGAGCGACCGGCCGCGTAGCGGATGCCGCCGAGCAGGTGGGCGCGGAAGGCCGGGTCGGCGTACGACTCGATCAGGTGCCCGCCGCCGGTGTAGAACGACCGGCCGGAGCTGACCGTTTTGCACCAGGCGTGCGGGTGGTCGGCGCCCATCCCGCCACCGGAGTACGAGCTCTCGTCGAGGGTGGCGAGCACGTGCGCGGTGGAGCGCGGATTGGTGCGGTAGTTGTACCACTCGTCGGTGCGCGTCCAGGTCTGCGGCAGGTGCGCGGTGGCCGCCTGCGCGCGGTCCTCGACCTTGACGTTGGCCTGCTGGATCGCCGGATGGGAGGCGAACCACGCACCGACCAGGTCACCGTAGAACGGCCAGTCGTACTCGGTGTCGGCGGCCGCGTGCACCCCGGCGTACCCGCCGCCGGCGCGGATGTAGGACTCGAACGCGGTCTGCTGGGTCGCGTCGAGCACGTCGCCGGTGGTGTTCAGGAAGACGACCGCTTCGTACTTGGCGAGGTTCGCCGTGGTGAACGCGGTGGCGTCCTCGGTGGCGGTGACGGTGAAGTTGTTCGCCGCGCCGAGGTCACGGATGGCCTGGGTGCCGGCGGCGATCGAGTCGTGCCGGAATCCGGCGGTCTTGGAGAAGACCAGGACGTCGTAAGGGTTGTCCGCTGCGGGGGCGACGGCGACGGTGCTCGCCATCAGAGCAGCGACGAGAAAGCGGATCACGGCACGCTCCAGAGCTGGTTGGCGGCGGCCAGGCAGTCCCAGATGTGGATCTGCTGACCGTCGGTCGACTTGACTTCAGAAACATCAAGACAACGGCCGGACTGCGGATTTCGTACGGTCTTGTCAGGATAGGCGACCCAGTTCTGCGCGGCGGAGCCGTTGCACGTCCAGAGCTGGACCTTCGTCCCGTTGACGGTCGCTCCCCCGGCCACGTCCAGGCACTTGCCGGAGGCCGGGTTGCGCCACACCTGCCCGTTCACGGCCCACTGCTGTGCGGGCGAGCTATTGCACGTCCAGAGCTGGATCTTCGTGCCGTCGGCGGAAGCGCCCCCGTTGACGTCGAGGCACTTGCCGGCGAAGCCCGGCACCGGGCCGGTCCCACCGGTGGTGAACGTGAACGCGTCCACGTCGAACAGCGCCCCGGCGCCACCGGCGAACGTCAGGTACAGCGTGGTGGTGCCGGCCGGCGGATTCGTGATCGCCGTGCTGACGTCGGTGAAGACGTTCCACCCGCCGGTCACCGGTACGGTCGCCGAGCCCAGCACCGTCCCGGTCGCCGACCCGGCCCGCACCTGCAGCGTGCCACCGGCTCCGCCCGACGACACCCGGGCGCTGAGCGTCCTCGCGTTGGCCAGGCTGTACGTGTCGAACGCGATCCAGTCGCCGTTCTCGATGTTGCCGACCGTCTTGCCGCCCTCGGCCTCCGGCTTGTCGAAGACGTTCACCCCGGCCGAGGTCTTGAAGTGCTCGGCCTGCCGGTGCCGCGGCTGCAGGACGTGCTGCTTGTGGGTGATCAGGCCACCGTTGTCGGCGTACTCGGCGTCGAAGATCGGGAAGATGTTCGCGGCCGAGTCGTGCTCGCCGTCGACCGGGATGGTGATGCTGCCGGTGCAGCCGGTCGACGAGGTGATCTGGTGGCCGTGCTGGTCATGGCCGAGCACATAGGTCATCTTGGCCCGGGCGCAGGTGACCGTGCCGTCCTCGGGGTCGGTCACGGTCATGCTGTACGGCACGGTGTCGCCGAAGCTGACCAGCTGCCCGTTGGCCGGCGTGGTGATCGTGACGGCAGGCGCGGTGTTGCCGACCCCGACCTGCACGCCACCGGTGCCGCTCGCGCCCTGCGGGTCGGTCACGGTCAGCGTGACGTTGTACGTGCCGTTCGTGGTGTACGTGTGCGACGGGTTCGCCGCGGCCGACGTGCCGCCGTCACCGAAACTCCACGCGTAGGTGAGCGCGCCACCCTCCGGATCGGAGGAGCCCGCCGAGGAGAAGGCCACGGTCAGCGGCGCCTGGCCGGAGGTCTTGTCCGCGGTGGCGACCGCGGTCGGCGCCTTGTTGCCGCCGCCCACGTAGTCGTAGCGGTAGAGCGCCGAGTTCGCGTCGCCGTTGAAGTAGCCGGTGCCGTAGTCGAGCACGTACAGGGCGCCGTCCGGGCCGAACGCCATGTCCATCACCTGCTTGCCGTTCCACGGGAAGGTCGCGATCTCGTTGATCGTCCCGTCGGCGTTCAGGTGGATCGGCTTGATGAAGCCCCGGCCGAACTCGCCGGCGAAGAAGTGTCCGTCCAGGTCGGCCGGGAACTTGGTGGCCGACGGGTTGGCGGCGTTGTAGCGGTAGACCGGTCCGGCCATCGGTGACTCCGAGCCGGTGCCGAACTCCGGCGGGGTGCCGGCGTCACCGCCGTACCGGATCCAGGCCGGCTTCGCGGGTGGCAGCTTGCTCAGGCCGGTGTTGCGCGGCGAGTTGTTGGTGGCGCCGCCGGCGCAGTCGTACTTGGCACCGGACGTGCCGGCCGCGAAGTCGTAGTCGGCGTACGTCTCGGTCGCGGTGTTCGTGCCGGTGCAGTACGGCCAGCCGAAGTTGCCCGGGCCGGTGATCCGGTTGAACTCGACCTGGCCACCCGGGCCGCGGGTGGACGTGGCGCCGGCGTCCGGGCCGTAGTCGCCGACGTAGACGACACCGGTGGGCTTGTCGACGCTGAGCCGGAACGGGTTGCGGAAGCCCATCGCGTAGATCTCCGGACGCGTCCCGGCCGTTCCCGCCGCGAACAGGTTGCCGGACGGGCTGCTGTACGTACCATCGGAGTTGATCTTGATTCTGAGGATCTTGCCGCGCAGGTCGTTGGTGTTACCCGCGGACCGCTGGGCGTCGAAGGCCGGGTTGCGGTTGGCGCGCTCGTCGAGCGGTGAATAGCCGTCGGACTGGAACGGGTTGCTGTCGTCGCCGGTGGACAGGTAGAGGTTGCCGGCCGCGTCGAAGTCGATGTCCCCGCCCACGTGGCAGCAGATCCCGCGCGACGCCGGCACGTCGAGGACGGCCTTCTCGGCGCTGAGCTTCCAGTCCGCGGTCAGGGTGAACCGGGACAGCCGGTTGACGCCCTGCCACGCGGAGAAGTCGGTGCCGGTGTCCGGCGAGTCGCCGGCCGGGGTGCTCTGCGGCGGCGCGTAGTAGAGGTAGACGAACCGATTGGTGGCGAAACCGGGGTCGACGCCGACACCCTGCAGGCCCTCCTCGTCGTGCGAGTAGACCGGGACGGTACCGACCACGGCGGTGGCGCCGGCCGCGTCGGTGCGCCGCAGCGTGCCGTTGCGCGCGGTGTGCAGCACGGAGCGGTCCGGCAGCACGGCGAGGCTCATCGGCTCGCCCACTTCGGGCTCGCCCTTGGCGAGCGTGACCTGCTGGAAGCTGTTCGGGTCGATGTCGTGGGCGCTCGCCGGGGCAGGCGCCACGATCAGCGCCGCGGCCAGGAGCGCCGCGCAGGCTAGGGCTTTTCTTCGGTACGACGGAAGGTCTGGAGGGACAGCCGGCATGAATGGTCCCTTCTTATCGGGACATTTCGGGCATGCGACAGCGTTGAAGAGCCCGAGGCCCCAACGGGATGACGGGCGGCCAGACCCTGCGAGAAGCTGGCCGCTTGTTACCGGGACATTAAAAGTTTTGAATGTCCGTGTCCATCTTTTGCATTGATCGGCATCAACTTTTGTCACAAACAGCAAAAGCGGGAGCGTGCGGACCGGCGCTCCCGAGAGCCGGCCCGCACGCTCCCGGGGCTACTTGACCTTCAGGGTGATCGCGGAGCTGGTCGCGGTCGCGTTGTAGGCGCTCCCGGCGGCCACCACGCGCAGCGTCCACGTGCCGCGCTTGAACGCGCGGGAGAACGCGTACGCCCCACTGGCCGCCGTTTTCACGCTGGTGACCGTCACCCAACGTGAGACCGATTTGCGCTGCAGCGTGATCTTCACTCCGGCACGGGCCGGCTTCGCCGTACCGTAGATCTTGATTTTCTTGTTGGCCTTGGGTTTGGTTGTGCTCGCCTTGATCGTGAAGGCGTGACGGACGGTGACCGTCAGAGTGGCCGAGATGGCTGGCCACATGCCGGTGAGGCCGGTGAACCGGACCCGGTAGGCGGTCGTCGTGGCCGGTTTCACCGTGGAACGCCAGACGCCCTTCGCGTCGGTCTTGACCGTTGCGGCCAGGCTCCACGTGGTCCGGCCGGCCGGGCGCTGCTCCAGGGTCAGCGTCGCGCCGGCGGTCGCGGCGGTGCCGGACCGCAGGACCTTGCCGGTGAGCACGGCCGCCTTCCCGTGACTGACCGTGGTCGGTGAGACGGTCAGGGGTACGCCGGTGGGCGTCAGCGTGGAGACGTGCTCGATCCCGTCACCGGCCGCGCTGGTCGCGCGGATCCCTATCGTGTACGACCTGAACACGTCGAGACCGGTCACCCGCAGTGAACGGGCGCTGGCGTCCAGCGTGGTGGTGGCGCCCGGCGAGACCCGGACGACGTAGCCGGTCGGCAGCGCGCCGGACGACGGTTTGTCCCACGCGACGAGCGCGGTGCCGCTGCCCGGGGTGACACGCACCGCGGCCGGGACGGCCGGCACCGGTGCAGGCGCTACCGTCCACGGGACCGATGCTGTCGTCCGGTCGCCGTCGATGTCGGTGGCGGTCAGCACCGTGGTCCCCGACCCGGCGGTGGTGGGGACGCCCGTGACGACGGCGCTCGTCGAGCCCCAGTTTCCCGGGTACACCACCAGGCTGAGCCCGTCCGGCAGCCCTTCGGCGGTCACCGTCACCGACTTCTCGGGATCCTTCCGGTAGTCGGGGACCTCCTCGAAGATCACGCCGTAGAAGCCCTTGACGCCCGGTTGCAGGGTGCTCGATCCGGTCCGCTGCTTGAGCACCGGCGGGCCCTTGACCACCCAGAACAGCAACTCCCGGTCGGTGTTGCCGTCCGGGTCGGTGGCGATGACGTAGCCGATGTACTCGCCACGGGTGGTCGGTGTGCCGCTGATCAGGCCGTCCGGGGAGATGGTCAGTCCGGGCGGCAGGACGTCGGCGCTGAAGGTGACCGGCTGGCCCTGCGGCTCGCGGGCGCTGGCCCGCAGCTGCACGGCGTGGCCGACGCGCGGGCCGGGCATGGAGTCGGCGAACGGCGCGATCTGCGGCGCGCTTCCGGAAACCGCCCCGGAGCCGTCCACCCCGGCGGCCGCCCACGCCGCGTCGACGGTGCGGCGCTCGATGCTGTCCGGGCCGTAGAGATCGGCGGCCGCGAGCAGGGTCGCCTCCCGGGCACCGGCATAGTTGGTGTTCGACACCATGTAGACGGTCAGCGCCCGGTACCAGATCTGCGCGGCACGGTCGTTGCCGAGGCCGGTGACCGGCGCGGCGTCCCCGCACGGCGGGCTGTCGCCCCACGACGAGACGCCACTGCCGACGGCCAGGGTGTAGAAGAACTTGTTGCCGATCCCCGACGAGTTGTGCACGTCGAGGTCCTTGACGGTCGGCGACCAGCAGGACGCCGACTCGCCGTCCCGGCTCGGCTCGTCCATCAGCCGCAGTGCCGGGGACCGGGTCTCGGTCTTCTCGCCGATCAGGTAGTCCGGCGGATCGGCCGGGCTGTTCACCGCGAACTCGACGAGCGTGCCGAAGATGTCGCTGCTGGACTCGCTGAGGCCACCGGACTCGCCGGAGTAGACCAGGTCGGCGGTGGCGCGGTTGAGACCGTGCGCTATCTCGTGGGCGACCACGTCGAGCGAGGTGAACGGCTTGCCGGGCGGGGCGCCGTCACCGAACATCATGCACTTGCAGTTGGAGTTCCACGCGGCGTTGGCCTCGTCGACCTCGTGGTGGACGTACGCGGTGACGCCCTTGCCGTCGGCGTACAGGCCGTCGCGGCCGAACGTCTCCCGCAGATAGTCCGCGGTGCGGGCCATGCCGTAGTACACGTCGACGGCGCCGGTCGCGCGATCGGCGGCGCTGCCGTCACCCCAGGCGTTGTCCTCGTCGGTGAACTCGGCGAACGTGCCCGGCTTCGAGGTGTAACGCTGGTTCAGCGCGTCACGGACGGTGTTGCCACCGCGATCCGGGTCGACGAGCGTGTACGTCCCGTCGGCGCGCCGCGTGGTGCTCAGCGCGACGTCACCGACCTGCAGGCCGTGGCCGGTTCCGGACTCGGCGGTCTCCAGCAGGTCCCAGCCGCGCCGGATCGCGCCGGTGCCCGCGTCGACGACAGTGACCTTGCCGCCGCCGGTGACCTCCCAGGCCAGAGCCGGCTCGCCGTCGATGGCGTCGACCACCTGGCGGGCGCTGCCGCGGGGCTGGCCGGCCGCCTTCAGCGCTCGCGCACGGCTGACCTTCGCGGTCGCCGGGACGTCGATGGCCTGCTGCTGGGCGACGGTGGCGCCGGCGAAGCTGCCGGTCGCGCCGGAGTGCACCACGACGTCGCCGCCGAGAACGGGACGGCTCTGGTGGGTGCGCTGGAACCGGAC
Source organism: Actinoplanes awajinensis subsp. mycoplanecinus (assembly GCF_001509495.1). Classification (NCBI taxonomy): domain Bacteria; kingdom Bacillati; phylum Actinomycetota; class Actinomycetes; order Micromonosporales; family Micromonosporaceae; genus Actinoplanes; species Actinoplanes awajinensis. The sequence continues at coordinate 29,306 of NZ_LLZH01000302.1, forward strand.
GTGCTGGGCGCCGTCGTCGTCGGTCACGGTGCCGGTGGGGTGGTATTCCTCGCCCGGGGCGGAGCGCAGAGCGGCGCCGTTGGCGCGGATCTGGGTGCGGGCGTCGGCGGCAGCCGTCGCCTTCGTCGTCTTCGTCCGGGGCTTCGCGGTCGCGGTCACTGTCGCTTCAGGGGCGGGTTCCTGCACTTGCGGTTCCGCGACCGCAGGCCCGTCTCGCACGACGGCGACCCCGGCTCCGGTCAGGACCAGCGCTGCCGCCAGCACCATCGCGCCACGCCTATGTCGGACTGCCATTCTCATTCTCCCCCGTCGATCTTCAGCGAGGGAGGGACGTTACCGGATCGGCGTGCGGCGCACCGACCCGGATTCCGATGAGGACGGTCGGTCGCACGCAGGGTCGGGTCGTCGATCGGCCGGCTGCCCACCGGCGCCGAGCCGGCCACGGCGAGCAGACCGCGGCGTCACTACGATGGCCCGATGAACCCCGCCACCGCCAACCCCTACGCCGCTGACGAAGACCTCGCCGCGCAGCCCGTCGGCTACTGGAGCGGCGCCCTGCACCAGGCCGTCGTCACCCGGCTGCGCGACGCGATGGCCACCATCGACGTCACCCAGCCGCAGTGGTGGACGCTCACCCGGGTCGACGCCGGTGACGGGCTCACCCGCGAGACCGTGGCGGCGCAGCTGGCGAGCGTCGCCGACGGTCCGCACGAGGTCCCGCGCGCCGTCGACCAGCTCCTGCACCGCGGCTGGATCGTCGCGGACGAGACCGGACGACTGCACCTGACCGACGACGGCCGGGCGGCACAGAGCCGGATCACACAACTGGTCACCGAGCTGCGAGCGCAGATCCACGACGGCATCCCGGACAAGGAATACGTCGTGGCCCTCAAGGTCATGCGCCGAATGATCGCCAACATCTGACCCACGGAAAAAACCTGGGCCCCGGAGTGCAACCGTACGGTCGAGCCGCTTGTCCTTCCTCTCGACAGACGTCGACGACGGGGGAATGAGTGGACGCCGAGGACGCGGTACGGCAGGCGTACGAGGCCTACTACCGGCGGCTGGTGACCCAGGTGTCCGGGCTCGTAGGTGACCTCGCCGAGGCGGAGGACGCCGTGCACGAGGCGTTCGCCCGGGTGCTGGCGTCGCCGCGGTCGTTCCTGCACGCCGACGACGCCGAGCGCTGGTTGCGGGTCGCGGCGCTCAACGTCGCCCGGACCCGGTACCGGCGGCGCTGGCTCTTCGACCGGCTGGTCCGCTCGGGCCGCGTGGAGATCGCTCGGCGTTCCGACCGGCACGGTCAAGGCCAGGCTCGCCCGGGGCCGCGCCGCGCTCGCCCGCTTCCTGACCGACGACGAGACCGTCCCGCTGGCCGAAGGGTTGAAGCATGCGTGAGCCGGACTTCGAGAGGCTGCGGCGCGAGGTCGGCGACGCGGTCCGGCAGCCTGATTTTTTCACCGTACGACGGCGAGCACGGCAGGTGCGCCGCCGTCGAGCCGTCACCTCCGGCGCGGTGTTCCTGGCAACCGTGCTGGCCGCGACGAGCTTCGGGTACGCGGTGCGCAGCGGGCCGGCCGACGGTGGACCGGTCGGTTCCGCGGTCTCCCCCACCGACGGCTGGCCGCGGATGAGTGCGGTGACCGGTATCGGCGACGAGCTGTACACCCTGATGGAGAGCTGCGAGAACTGCCGTGCGCAGCTGTACGCCTCGACCGACGCCGGCGCGTCCTGGCAACGCCGCACCGAACCGGCCGCGGCGAAGAACAGCTCCGGGCCGGGCACGGTCACCTCGCTCGCGCCGGGCGTCGTCGTCTGGCGCGACGCTCGCACGGTCACAGGCGCCGAGATGGTCGGCTCGACCCTTTTCGGTCACCTGTCGATCACGACCGACGGCGGGCGGAGCTGGCGCCGATCCGCCGTCGACACGTCCCCGGTCGCAGCGGTCACGACCGGCACGCAACCGGTCACCTGTGAGTTCCTGGAGATCAAGACGTGTGTCTACGCCGCGGTGGACCCCGTCACCGGACGGTTCGCTCCGCTGGCCCGGCAACCCGTCGGCATCAAGGTCCCGGACGCTTCGGCATTCACGATCAACACGCCGCAGGACGGACCGCTGTGGGTGTCCGGGATGGATCCGACCACACACAAGCCGGCGGTGGCGACCAGTCCCGACCGGGGCCGGACCTGGCGCACGCAGGTCTTCACCGACGCGGCGACCATCTCGTTCGGCAAAGAGCAACAGGCGGTCGCCTGGCCGCTGCTGCCGCAGGTGGCTGCCGGGTCTGGCGGAACGGCCTACGTCCGGACCTCTCGCAACCAGACCGAGCAGGACACGCACTACACCGCTGACGGCGGGCTGACCTGGCACGCCGGGGACACGATTCACGACGCCCGGACGCATGGCGCGTTCGTCGCCGCCGACGGCAGGCCCATCGTCCGGACCGATACCGGCTTCCTCGCCGGTGACAGCACCGGCCGGTACACACCGGTGGCGGTCTCCGGGTATCCCGAGACACCCACCCAGCAGGCCCAGCTGATCTCCCCACACCGGTATCTGGCGGCTGCGGAGAACGGCCCCTACCTCTCCGAGGACGGCCGCACCTGGCGACAGGTCCCCCTCCCCTAGCTCACCTTCACACCCGGTAACGGACTGGCCGCCGGCCAGCGCCGGTGACCGGCGTGCGCCCGAAAACGCGCCTGGTCACCGGCCGCGCCCGGTTGCTGGCGCGTGCCTCAACGCGCCTGGTCGCCGCCAGTCCCGGTGGCTGGCGCGTGCCCGCAACGCATCGACGGGAGTCACCCCCTTGACCGTTATCGACACGCCCGCGCCGACCCGGACCGCTCCCGGCACCCGTATCTCCGGGCTCGACGGCATCCGCGGGCTCGCCGCGCTCTACGTCGTCGTGCACCACTGCTGGCTGCTGTCGTTCCCCGGCTACCCGGCCAACCACGGACCGTCCTGGCTGGGCTGGCTGATCCACGGCCGGCTCGCGGTGGTCGTGTTCATCACCCTGTCCGGGTTCTCGCTGGCCATCGCGCCGGCCCGGAACGCCTGGCAGCTCGGCGGCACGTGGCGCTTCGCCCGGCGGCGCGCCCGGCGCATCCTGCCCGCGTACTGGGCCGCCCTCGCCGCCAGCGCGGTGATCGCGGCTGTCGTGCCGGAGCTGCCGCTGAGCGCGCCACCCACCGTACGATCAATGGTTGTTTTCGGTCTTCTCCTGCAGGATGCCGTCGCCGCGCCGGCGCCGAACGGCGCATTCTGGTCCATCGCCGTGGAGGCCGGGCTGTATTTGGCGTTCCCCCTGCTGCTCCTGCTCCGCCGCCGGGCCGGCGCGACCGTGACGCTCGCCGTCGTCACCGTGCCGGTCGTGCTGGCCGGCCTGCTCACCCCGGGCCTGGCCACCGGCGCGCGGGCACTCGGGTACACCCTGGAGCTGGCCCCACTGTTCACCATCGGTCTGCTGGCCGCCGGGATCGTCGCGGCCGGTGTTCGGATCCGGCGCCTGCCCTGGCTGGGCCTGGCAACCCTGGCCGCGCTGCCGATCCTGACACTGATCACTCTGCGCGGTTCGGCGTGGACGGTCACGCACTACTACTGGGTGGATCTCGCCGTCGGACCCGCGATCGCCATGGCCCTGGCCGCGGTCGCCACCCGCCGGCCCCGCCGCCTCGTCGGGCTGCTGGACTCCCGCCCGTTGCGCGCCCTCGGCGGCTTCTCCTACAGCCTCTACCTGATCCACATGCCGATCGTCGCCCTGATCAGCACCCAGCTCGTCGCACCCCGGACCGAAACGGGACTGACCACCTTCGGTCTCACCGTGCTGCTGGTGATCCCCCTCTGCCTACCCGCGGCCCGCCTCTTCGCCGCCCTCTTCGAAACCCCCTTCCAGCAGCGCCCCGGCTGGTCCTCAGGGGTGCCTCGGCGGCCCTGAGGCACCCCTGAGGACCAGCCGAAAACCGCCCATGCGGCCGAGCCGGTGGCGACGCACGCAGCATTACCCGCTGCGGCGCGACATTGCGTCAGTCGGTGGTGGCGCGGCGTTTCGCGGCCAGGGCGAAGAGCCACAGCCAGCCCACGGACACGCACAGCCGCTGCCACAGACCGCCGACGGACACCCACGGATCCGCGCCGCTGAAGCCCATCGTCGCGAAGACGAAGAACGCGGCGAACGTGAGCCCGCTCAGCACCGAATACACCGCGAACCAGCCGGAGCGGCGCCGCGCGAAAACCACGCCCGCGATCAGCATGACCAGGGTCAGCGCCAGGAATCCGGGCAGCGAGAAGGCCACGTCGTGCAGCCGCCCGTGCCAGGTCACCGGGCTCGCGGCCGTCGGATAACCACCGATCGGATCGGTCACGAAGACCCCGGCGCCGACAAGAGCCACACCCCAGACCCCGACCAGCAACGGTACGACCAGAGCACCCGCCCCGCCCCGCAACGACCGGCGCAGACCGACCGCGAACAGCACGGTCAGCAGTCCACAGACCACGAAGGTGACGATCTGCTCCCAGCCGTGCGGTCCCAGTGCGAGGGAGCTGACCGGGTGGCGCAGCGGGTCATAACCGTGACCGCGGAACGCCCCCTCCACCAGGTATGCCGCGGTGAAGAGCGGTCCGACGAGAAGGCCGGCGACCAGCAGCCGGCTGGGGCGAGAGGGTGGCCGGGCCGGGGTGGCCGCAGCCACCGCTGTCAACGTCGTCATGCCGTCAACCGTAGTTGACAGCGCCTTCGAGCGTCAACTGGAGTTGACAGATCCTTTTCACGGGTCGCTCGCGATAGGTGACAGATGCTGGCCGCAATCGCTGCGAACCTGGTCGGGTGACGACAGCCATCCTCGACCGGCGAGCACTCAACCGGGCCACCCTCGCGCGCCAGCTCCTGCTCCATCGCACCGGCACTGCGGTGCTCGACACCGTCGCCCACCTGGGCGGGTTGCAGGCGCAGGAGCCGGGCGAGCCGTTCATCGGCCTCTGGTCCCGGGTCGGGGGTTTCGCGCCCGCCGAGCTGTCCCGGCTGCTCGAGGACCGCGCGGTGGTCCGGATGCACCTGATGCGCCGCACCGTGCACCTGGTCACCGCGGACGACGCGGTCGCCTGGCGGCCCCGGCACCAGTCCCTGCTGCGGCAGAAGGCCCTCGGCGTGTACCGCGCCGACCTCGCCGCCGTCGACCTGGATGAGCTCACCGCCCGGGCGCAGGACCTGATGGCCGACGGGCAGCCGCGCTCACTCGGCGAGGTCGGCCGCGCGCTGGCCGAGCACTGGCCCTCGACCAGGCCGCGGGTGCTGGGCGAGGTCGCCGTCGCCGCGCTCGTACCGTCGGTGCAGCTCCCCCCGCGCGGCACCTGGCGCAGCTCTGCGGGCGCCCGCTACCTGCCCCTGTCCACCTGGCTCAACCACCCTGCCCCGCCACCGAAGGCAGACCAGGCCGCCGCGCCCTCGACCGGGGCGGATCAGCTCGATGCTGGCGACGTCGAGCTGGTCCGGCGGTACCTGCGTGCGTTCGGCCCGGCGGCCAGCGCTGACCTGCGCGCCTGGTGCGGCCTGGCCGGCCTCCCGAAAGCCGTCGCGGCCCTGCAGGACGAGCTGGTCACGTTCCGCGACGACCGCGGCCGCCTGCTGCTGGACCTTCCCGACGCGCCCCGGCCCGACCCGGAGACCCCCGCCCCGGTCCGCTTCCTCCCGGCGTTCGACAACGCGATCCTCGGTTACCACGACCGCACCCGCATCATCGACGACGAGCACCGCAACCTGTCCGTCGCCGGCATCCGCGTCGTCCTGATCGACGGCCGCGTCGCCGCCACCTGGTCCACCAGCACCGGCCCGGTCGTGGTGACGCCGCTGCGCCCCCTCACCCGCCCCGAACAGTCCGAGGTCACCGACGAGGCCAGCCGCCTCACCACTTTCCTGACGACCGGCAACGACCGCAACTAGGTAGATCGCGTCATCCGGCGCCGTGACACTCAGGCGGCGAGCCGGGGCTGCAGGACGACCTTGCCGGCGGCCCGGTTGCCCTCCATGTACTCGTGGGCCGCAACAACGTCGTCGAGAGCGAAGACCCGGTCCACGTGGGGCTGGTGGACGCCCGCCTCGACCTCCCCGACGACCCGCTGCAGCACGGCCGCGCCCGCGCTGCCCTTGGCGTCGTCACTGTGGAACGCCGTGAGCCGCGCCCCGGACGGGATCATCGCGATCGGCTCGAAGTCCCGGATCAGCCATCCGCTGAGCGAACCCGCCACGCACACGGTCCCGCCCCGGCCGGCCAGCCGCAGCGAGTCGACGACGGTGTCCGCCCCGACCAGGTCCAGCACGTGGCTCGGCCGCTCCGGCCACGGAAGACGCAGCGGGCCACCGTCGTCGAGCACGACGTGGCCGACACCGGCCGACCGCAGCCCCGCGGCCTTCTCGGGCCGGCGCGTCGTCGCCGCGACCTCGACGCCGTGAGCGCGCGCGATCGACGCGGCGGCCATACCGACCGACGAGGTGCCGCCGCGGATCACCAGCCGGGCACCCGGGCCGATCCGCAGCGCATCGACGGCACCCTGCGCGGTCAGGTACGTCTCCGGCAGCGCCGCGAGGGTAGGCCAGGGCAGCGTGGTGCGCACCGGCATGAGCAGCGCGTCGGGCAGCAGCGTGTACTCGGCATAACCGCCGTCGAACGCACGGCCCATCTCGCCCATCACCGCCGCGACGGTCGTGCCCTCCGGCAGGGCCGGATCGGTCGAGCCCGCGACCACGCCCACACATTCGATCCCCAGCACCCGTGGGAACCGCACCCCCGGCGAGTGCCCTTGCCGGGTCCGCAGCTCCGACCGGTTCAGGCCCGCCGCCATCACCCGGATCAAAGACCATCCTTTTCGTACGACCGGAAGCGGCACCTCCCGGATCTCCAGGACGTCGGGTCCACCGGCCCGCACACAGACAGCTGCTCGCATCGTCGCTCTCATGCCCTGAATCGTCGGCACCTCGCGGCACGGCCGCCCACCGATAGAATGCCGAGTCATGCCCGTAGCCCGCCAATCCCGGATCTGGCCGTCCGGCGGCGTGCACCTCTGGCCCGCCGGCGCCACCAGCACGGCACACTCCCACCCGCGCGGGCACCTGGTGTACGCGGTCAGCGGCGTCCTGTCCGTGCACACCGAGCGGGGCACCTGGATCGTGCCGGGCAACCGGGCCGCCTGGATCCCGGACGGGTCCACCCATCATCACCGCGCGCACGGCACCACCGACATGCGCATCGTCTTCCTGCCGGCGTCACTGACCCGGCCGCTGCCCTCGTACCCCGTGGTTTTCTGCACAGCGGGCCTGGCCCGCGAAGTCATCCTCGCGCTGACCAGCACCCGGCGCTTCGACCGCGGCGCGCGAGCCCGCCTGCACCGGGTGCTGGTCGACGAACTCCGCCAGGCCCCCGAGCAGCCGCTGCACCTGCCCGAACCGCTCGACGACCGGCTGCGCGCCGTCGCCGGCATCCTGGACGACGACCCCGCCGACACCAGCACCCTGACCGCACTCGGCCGGCGGGTCGGCGCGGGCGCCCGCACGCTCAGCCGCCTGTTCCACGACGAGTTCGGCATGACCTTCTACGAATGGCGCACCCAGCTGCGCATCTGTCACGCCCTCGTCCTGCTCGCCGAGGGCCACGACACGACCCGGGTCGCGCACGCCTGCGGCTGGGCCAACCCGAGCGGTTTCATCACCGCTTTCACCGCCGCCCTCGGCACCACCCCGGGCCGCTACGTCAGGCTCGCACCACCGTCACCGGCGGTCAGCGGCACTCGTCCCAGTCCTCCGCACCGAACCGAGCCCCGCTGATCACGACGTCGCCTGCCCGGGCGGCCTCGCCGTGGAGCGGCAGCGGGAACCGTCCGCGGCGGACGGCCGGCTCTTCGCCGTCCAGTGCGGCCGCCACCTGCGGCGGGCTCATGCCGGACCGGAGCGGCCCCACCCCACCAGCGGATCAGCACCCAGCGCACCCGATCCTCGTCCTCCTCGTCCGCGCCCGGTCCTCCAACGACCTCGCCGGTCACCCTGGGCGGGACCCTCCGACAGAACACCGGGAAACCGCCCTTGCCCACGGTGGACATGTTCAGGTGGTGGACGGCGACGGATTCAGCACCCGCGGTGGCTTGTGGATCTTCGATCGCCGGGTGGAGGCGCCCTGGTCCGGATCCGTCCCGGCTTCCTGGGCGAGAGGTGGCCGGGCGCCGGGCTGCGGGCGACCACCGAACAACTGACGCTCTCCGGGCTGCTGATCGACCCGTTCGTGGTCACCCGCACCACCGTCCTGTCGATCACCCCGGTCGACTGGGCGCCCGCGCTCAGCCGGGCCTGCGGTTCGAGGTCAGCGACAACCACGAGGCCACCGTGTTCTGGACGTTCCGGCGCTCGATGATCCTGCGGGAGCTGACATCCCTCGGCTGGACCGTCGGCGAGCGTCCGTGATCGGTCAGGCCGCGGACATCAGCTTCTCGCGCCGGATCTGGAGGACGGCGATCAGCGCGAACGCGGCACCCGCCGCCGCGACCGCCACGACGTAGCACCACGGAGCGGGCAGATAGTTCGCCGCCACCAGCACGTGCGGCGCCTTGTCGGTGAACACCCGGAAGATGATCGCCAGCGGGCCCTCCCAGAGGCCCACGAACAGCGTGAGCATCATGGCGAGCCGGTACCAGGCTTCGTTCACTCTTGCCTCCTTTGCGATACGAACGTATCCACGGAAGCAGGTAGATTCGAGGCTTACAAGGCATCACACGACGTAACGTCACACCCATCGCGCGGACGGTCGGAGATCATGCGTGACGAAATGAAGTGCCGGGTCTGCCGTGGACCGCTGCGGCCACCCGAGCGCGGCCGCCGGCCGCTCTACTGCTCCCGCGCCTGTCAGGCCCGGGCCTACCGGTCCCGCAAGAACCCGCCGCTCCCCGCGCCCACCGCGCCCGAACCGGCCGGTCGCCGACGCCAGATCGTCGAGGCGGTCTGGCGGATCGCCGCCGAGCGCGGCCTGCGGATGGCCACCGTCCGGGAGATCGCCGCCGAGGCGGGCGTGACCCCGCGGGTGGTGCAGTACCACTTCCCCGGCAAGCACCAGCTGCTGGTCACCGCGCTGCAGACGCTGCACCGCGACAACGACCAGCGGGCCCGCGACCGGTTCGCGGCCCTGCGCGACGCGTCCGACCCGCGCGTGCTGCTCCGCGCCGTCCTCGAGGAGCTGCTTCCGCTCGACGACCGGCGCCGCACCACCCTGCGCGTGATGGCCGCCTACTACGCGTGGAGTCTCACCGACCCGGCGCTGGCCGCGGTCTTCCTGCACGCGGGACAACCCCTGGAGGACCTGGTCGCCACCCTGATCACGGCGGCCGGCGCACCACCCGCGATCGACCCGGCCGCCGAGGCGGACCTGCTCGTCGGCGGCATCAGCGGCCTCGGTCTCGACCTGCTGCACCGCCGCCGCACCCGCGCCGACGTGCTCCGAGTCCTGGACCACCACCTGAACCGCATCCTGCCCCGGTGACCTCGGGCGGCGTCAGGTCGCTGCGGGCCGCGACGCCCAGCCGAGGTACGTCACCAGCGGCGGACCGTCCGGGTCCAGGACGAAACCGGTCAGCGGGCCGACCTCCTCGTCGGTCAGCTGCCCGCGCCGGCGCCGCAGGACCGCGCTCACCAGGCGGCCGATGCTCGCCGGTTTGAAGCCGCACACGTCCTCGCTCCGCAGCCCGTGCGCGGCCAGTGCCGCGCCGACCTCGGCCGGTGGGCGCAGGCGGGCCGCCGCATACCGGCCGGGCGGCATGATCCGGGTGAACCCGATGCCCTGGAACGCTCCGAGGTAGACCGCCCGGCCGGGCACGGTGCGGTTGACCGTGTCGTACACCAGGAAACCGCCCGGGCGCAGCACCCGGGCCGCCTCCCGGACCACCGCATCCAGATCCGTCGCGATCTCGAAGGTGTCCGCGCAGTAGACGACGTCGAACGCCGTGTCCGGAAACGGCAGCTGCACCGCCGGCGCGGTCACGAACGTGACGCCGGGAACGGCCGCGGTGGCCAGCTCGGTCGCCACCGGGGACGGGTCGGCGCTGGTGACGTCGAGGCCGCGCGCGGCGAGACCGGCCGGCAGGACGCCGCGGCCGCCGCCGATCACCAGGGTGCGGGCGCCCGGCCGGACCAGGCCCGGGATCTTCTCCACATAGCGCAGCCGGACCTGCTGGAACGCGACGGCGCGCAGGTGCCGCCCGTCGATGGCGTCGGTGGAGCGAGTGTCGAGCTCGATCCGTGGACCAACCATGGCGCGCCCCCCCCGTTGAGTTCCCTAAGGGAACCCTACTCGCACTAGGCTCGGCCCATGACCCGTGTCCGGCTCACCGACGTCGCCTGCTCGATCGCGCGGGCCACCGACCTGTTCGCCGACGCCTGGACGGCGCTGATCATGCGGGACGTGCTGGTCGGCATCACCCGGTTCGACGATCTCGCCGCTGACCTGCCGATCTCCCGCAAGGTGCTGACCGCCCGGCTGTCCCGCCTGGTCGAGGAGGACGTGCTGGCCCGCGAGCGCTACCAGGAGCACCCGCCGCGCGAGCACTACGTGCCGACCGCGAAGGGCAAGGAGCTGTTCCCGGTGCTGATGGCGCTGATGAACTGGGGCGACCGCTGGTATGGCCACGACGGCCCGCCGGTCCGGATCCGGCACCTCGACTGCGGCCACGACACCACCGCGGTGACCGTTTGCGCACACTGCCACCAGCCGCTGACCGTCGACAACACCACGCAGCGGCCCGGTCCGGGCGGCCGGCTCGGTCCCGGCACCACGGTCATCGGGCCACTGTTGGCGCGCCGTCCCGGTTGATCCGCCCGGGCCAGGAAGGTGGTCCGTTTCAGACCACCACTTTGGTACGAACAAGAGCGCGGCGGGCCGTGACCGGGCGCAGCTGCAGGACCACCGCGGCGGTGAGCACCAGCAGCCCGCCGCCGTACTGCACCGGGGTCAGCGTCTCGTGCAGCACCAACCCGGCCAGCGCGGCCGTGACCACCGGCTCGAAGGTGGACAGGATCGCCGCCGTCGACGGGCCGGTGCGGCGCAGCCCGGCCAGGAACGCGACCATCGCCAGCACGGTCGAGACCAGCGCGACGCAGACCAGCCAGAACCAACCGGCCGCGCCGAACCCGAGGTCGACCCCACCGGCGAGCGGGGCGTAGACCGCCTGGCCGAGCGTCGCGCCGGTCATCACCAGCGCGGACAGCACCGAGGCCGGCAACCGGCGCACCACCGTGTCGGAGACCAGGATGTACGCGGTGTAGGTGAGCGCGCAGCCGAAGGCCAGCACCGCACCGAGCACGTCGAAGCTCACCGCGCCGGCCCCGAGCAGCACCAGCAGCGTGCCGGCCGAGGCGACCAGCAGCGCGGCCACCCGGCGCGGTGTCAGCAGGTCCCGGCCGAGCAGCACCGCGCCGACCGTCACCAGCAGCGGATAGACGTAGAAGATCAGCGCCAGCAGGGTGGCGTCCATCCGTTGCAACGCCGCGAAGTACAGGCCGGCCTGCAGCGCGTACCCGAAAGCTCCCAGACCGAAGGCGGTCAGCACGGTGCGCGCGGACATCCGGACCGGCATGGCCGGCCTGCGGAGCAGGACGATCGCGGTGAGGATCGCCGCGGCCAGCGCGAACCGCACCAGCAACAGCGTGCCCGGGGTGACGCCGGCCGCGAACGCGAGCTTGCCGAAGATCGCCATCGCGCCGAAGCACGCCGCGGAGAGCACCAGGAGCAGAGGACCCATGACTCGAGCATCAGGCCGCCGACTGTTCAGGTCCAGTGATGATTCGTGGACCTGACTGGTTAGGATTTGTGCATGGTCGAGTTCGATCTGCGGCGGTTGCGGTTCCTGCGGGAGTTCGAGGAGCGGGGCACGCTCGGTGCGGTCGCGGCCGCGCTCGGGTACAGCCCGTCCGCGGTCTCGCAGCAGCTGGCCGTGCTCGAGCGGGAGGCCGGCGCGACGCTGCTGGAGAAGTCCGGGCGCGGGGTGCGGCTGACCGACGCCGGGCGGGTGCTGGCCCGGCACGCGCGGGTGCTGCTGGCGACCGCCGAGGCGGCGAGCGCGGATCTGGCCGCGCTGCACGACGAGGTGCGCGGCACGGTGCGGGCCGGTGGCCTGCAGTCGGCGGCGCGGCGGCTGCTGGTCCCGGCGGTGGCCCGGACGATGGCCGCCCATCCGCGGGTCCGCGTGGAGGTGCTCGAGCTCGAACTCGAGCAGGCGCTGCCGGAGCTGCGGCTCGGCGCGGCCGATCTGGTCGTCGGCGACGAGTACGACGGTCACCCGCGACCCCGTCCGGGCGGGCTGCGGTTCGAGGCGGTGTACGAGGAACCGCTGCGCCTGGTCCTGCCGGCCGCGCATCCCCTGGCCGCGCCGGGCGGACCGGTTCCGATCGCCGCGCTGCGCGACGCCGTGTGGGCCACCTCCAGCAAGGGCACCGGCCACTACCAGGCGCTGATCGGCACCTGCCGGGCACTCGGCGGGTACGAGCCGGACCTGCGGCACCTGGCCTACGACGCGGAGGTACAGCTGGAGCTGGTCCGCAGCACCGGGGCGGTGGCGCTGCTGCCGAGCCTGACCCTGCCACCTGACGATCCGGCCCTGGCAGTGCGCGACGTGGCCGAGACCCGGGTCGGGCGGCGGCTGGTCGTCGTCACCCGGGCCGGGCGGCAGGTGCCGGCGCTCACCGCGTTCCTGACCGCGGTCCGCGAGCAGGCCGCTTCACTCCGGACCGGGCAGTGATCTACCGTGAGCCTCCGGTTTCCCTCAGGACCGAAGGGCGCCCACCGATGAACCTCCCAGTTCGACCGGCAGCTGGTGACCCCGCCGGCGGCAGGAGGGGGAACGGTGTGTCCGTCAGCCAGCTAGTGGACCGGCCCGCGTCGCAGGCGGCTGCCGTGGAGACGATCGGGCGGCTGATCGCCCGCGCCGAGCAGATGCGCCTCGCCGGTGACTACCGGGCCGGCTGCGAGTCGGCGCAGCAGGCCGCCGAGCTGGCCGCGTCGATCGGCGACGTCCCGCGGCAGGCCGACGCGCTGCGCTCGCTGGCCAATCAGCTGCTGCGGATCGGCCGCCAGGAGGAGGCGATCACCGCCTGCCGGACCGCGGTCGCCGCGCTGGAGACGATCGGCGCCGACGCCACCATCTGCGAGATCCTCACCCTCGAGGCGATGCCCCTGCGCGACCTGGGCATGCACGAGGAGGCCCTCGAGGCGCTGGCCCGGGCCCGGGAGATCGCCCAGGCGCTCGGCGACCGGGACCTGCTCTACTGGGTGCACAACCGCACCGGCGTGGTGCACGGCAGCATGGGCGACCACGAGCTGAGCAACACGTACCTGTCGCAGGCGCTGACCATGGCCGCCGGCATGGACGACGAGGCGCGCTTCTGCATCCTCAACAACATCGGCGACAACGCGACGTACGAGGTGCCCCGGTTGCGCCGCGACGGCGAGCACGAGCGCGCCCAGCAGATGCTGACCGACGCGCTCGGCTGGGTGGGCGAGGCGCTGCGGCTGGCCCGCGCCGCGCGGCACCCGTTCCGCGAGTCGCTGAGCCTGGACAACTACGGGGTGCTGCTCGCCCTGGCCGGTGACGTCGCCGGGGCCGCCGAGCACATCGAGCAGTCCCGGCTGATCGCGGTGCGGGCCGGGTACCGCTCGCTGGAGTCGGCGGCGCTGCAGCACCAGGCCCGGGTGCGGCTGATGAACGGCGAACCGGCCACCGCCGTCGAGGGGCTGCTGGTCGCGCTGGAACGGGCCCGCCACGACGGTGAGAAGCCGATGGCCATGGAGATCCTGCGGGAGCTGTCCGACGCGTACGAGCAGGTCGGCGACTTCCAGGCGGCGTTGCACAGCTATCGCGACTTCCACGACCTGGAGCGGGGCATCCACAACCAGGTGGCGGCCGCCCGGGCCCGGATGGCCGCGCACCACTTCGAGCTGGACAACGCCCGGCTGGAGGCCGAAAACGCGCGCCTGGAGGCGGAGCTGCAGCGCACCCACAGCGTGGAGCTGGCCGCGGCGAACCTGGTCTGGCGGCGGCAGGCCACCGAGGACGCGCTGACCGGGCTGCCCAACCGCCGGACCGTCGACCAGCGGTTGCCGGTGCTCGCGGCCGCCCCCGGCCGGCTGTGCGTGGCGGTCGCCGACGTGGACCTGTTCAAGCAGGTCAACGACAGGTACGGGCACCTGGTCGGCGACGAGGTGCTGCGCCGGATCGCCGGGGTGTTCCTGGACGGGGTCCGGGAGACCGACCTGGTCGCCCGGTTCGGCGGCGAGGAGTTCCTGGTCGCGCTGGCCGGCACGGACGTGGCCGAGGCGCGCGCCGCGTGCGACCTGCTGCGGGCACGGGTGGCCGGGTATCCGTGGGAGCAGATCGCCGACGGGCTGCGGGTGACGATCAGCTTCGGCGTCGCCGAGATCGCCGGCCCGGCGGACATCACGGCCGGCCTGAACGTCGCCGACCAGCGCCTCTACGAGGCGAAGCGGGCCGGCCGCAACCGCGTCCAGGCCGACTGACCCGGCCGCTTCTCAGCCGGCGCGGCGGGCGCGGGCCCGGGCCCGGACGAACGCCACGTCGTTGGGGCCTGCGCCCCACCAGCCCCAGGGTGTGGTGGTCATGAACTTGCCGATCGCCGCGAAGACCGGTGCGGCGTCGGCGTCCCGGCCGGAGCGGGCCAGCCCGTACGCCAGGTGGTTCAGGTCGTCGTACCAGTCGGGGTGCCGGGCGCCCGGCTGGTGGAACCAGCGGGACAGCGCGGTGTCCAGGTCGGACTGCATCACCGGGTCCTGCCGCCACTGCTCCTCGACCTCGGCGGCGGTACGGCGCGGTGCGGCACGGTCCTCCTCCCACAGCGCCCACTCAGCGGCGGCGCGGATCGGCAGCACGTGCAGCGGCGAGCCGGTCGGCGCGGTGGCGGTGACGGAGCGGGCGAAGCCGTACATCTGCTCGTGCGAGCCGCTCCACTTGCGGCAGCTGTGGGTCAGCCGCAGCTGGTGGCCCTCCCAGTGCCACGGGTCACGGCGGGTCAGCTCGCGCCAGGTCTCGTCGACGCTCTCCCGTGGCGCGCTGCGTGCGATCTGCGTCCGCAGCCGGGTCACCCAGGGCGTGGGGTCGTCCGGCGCGAGCGCCATGGCGCGGTCGTTGGCCTGGTCCGCCAGGTCGGCGAGCCGGGCGAACTCGGCCCACTGGTCCCGTCGCACGGTCGAGGCCCAGCCGCCGCCGCGCACCTCCCAGGCCCGCTCCAGCAGGGACCGGGCGCGGACCAGCTGTGCCTCCGGGTCGGCGGGGTTCCGGGCCGCCCACGTGTCGGCCCAGGCGGCCTCGGTGTCGACCGGGCCGGTCGTCTTGTCGGCGCGGGAGCCCAGCCCTCCGGCGGTCGACGCGGCGAGCACCCGGACGTAGCGGGCCCGGCGGGCGTGATCACCCCGGGTGCCGGCCAGCGCGCGACGGGCCGGTTCGGTGTCCGAGCCGTACCGGGCCTGCTCGCACGCCTCCCGCAGCGCCGTGTCGTCCTGCGCCGGGTTGGTGAGGATCTGACGGGTGAGCAGGCGCCACACGGAGGCAATCATGATCAACGATGATAGAGGGCCGGTGCGGTCAGCGATCGTGGCGGTTCGGGTCGAAGGACACCCACTTGCTGACGCTGGCGGTGCGGGTCACCCAGCGGCCGTGGACGCGGACGCGGCGGGTCTCGGTCACGCCGCGCCTGGTCTGCCAGGTCCAGGCCTTGGCTGCCCGGCCGGGGGCGGCGAGGTGCTTCCAGTACCAGCGGCAGTCGTAGTACGCGCTCCACCCCGGGCCCGGGGTGCCGTCGACCAGGTGGCAGAACCTGGCGTGGCTCACCGCGTACGGTGAAAGGGTGGTGGTGTTGTCGGTCTTGAGGCCGAGGACCGGGACCATCGCGCGGAACCAGTTCCAGGACATCTTGGCGAAGCCCGCGTCGTTGGGGTGCAGGCCGTCGCGGATGTCGATGCCGGTGACGGTGCTCTGGTCGACCAGGTGCACCCGGGCGCTCTTGGCGGCCACGATGCCGGGCACCTGGGCGTTGAAGGTGTCGGTGCGCTTCTGCTGGGCGGCGGCCGCGGCGGACCTGGTGCCGGTGATCTTCGCGACGAAGACCTCGGCCTCCGGCGCCGCCGCGGTGATCCGGTCGATCAGGGCGGAGAGCCGGTAGGTCGCGCCCGCCGCGCCGGCCTCGGTACGCAGGTCGTTGGTGCCGATCTGCAGGAGCACCGCGTCCGGCCGGGAGGTGGCCAGCCAGCCGTCGACCTGCGCGGCGATCTTCGCGATCGTCCAGCCGGAGTGGCCCTCGTGGTCGAGGTCAGCGGTCGCGGGGACGCCGTCGTGCTGCGAGCCGACGAAGTCGACGTCCAGGCCCGCGGCGGTGAGCCGGCGCTGCAGGTCGACCCGGTACGAGCTCAACGACGCCGACCCGATGCCCATCGTGATCGAGTCACCCAGCGGCATGATCCGCAGTGGTGACGGCGCCGGCACGTCCTGGGCGGACACCGGCGAGGCACCGGCCAGGACGATGCCGGCGACAGCGAGCGCGGTGCGCAGAGCAGAGAGGATCACGCCCGGGACATCGGGCCGAACCGGGCTCCACTGAGGGGCGGCAGCGGGAAGCAACCGCCGGGGTTGCCGGCCGGTTGCCGGGGGCGTCGTCGCTCCCCGGATGCACCCGGTGGCGTCCCGGATCACCCCCGCGGTCGGCTGTCCGTTTCGGAACATGAAATTTACACATGTATTTTGCTATCCGGCCCGCCTTATATAGAAGGATAGACATCAGTAGATGTTTGTCCCTCAGTTCGCGGGAGGAAGTTAGTGAGAAAAGCATTTGCGCTGGCCGGCGTCATCGCGCTGGCCGGCGGAGGGCTGGCGGCGACCGCCACGACCGCGTCGGCCGCACCGCCCGTCTCCCCCGGCGCGTCGCTGGTGGCAGCGGCCGACCGGGCGCTCGCCCAGCATCCGAACGCCATCCGGGCCTCGTCCGACGACGCCTACCACGTCTACAGCAGCAAGACCGACGCCGCCGGGCGCGGCACCGTCCGCTACACCCGCACCTATGACGGGCTGCGCGTCTACGGCGGTGACCTGATCATCCGCACCGACGCCAAGGGCACGTACACCGGCAGTTCGGTCGGCCTGGCCACCCCGCTGACGCTCAGCACCGCCCCGAAGGTCACCGCCGCCAAGGCCCGCAAGGCGGCCACCGCGGCGTTCACCGGCAGGGTCACCGGCACCGGCGCGCCGGAGCTGTTCGTCGACGCGAGCCGGGGCACCGGCGTGTTGTCCTGGGAGACCGTGGTGAGCGGCTGGCTCGCCGACGGGCAGACCCCGTCGCGCCTGCACGTGCTCACCGACGCGCGGACCGGCGAGGTCACCGGATCGTACGACGAGATCGAGCGCGTCGCGGGCACCGGCACCGGCCTCTACACCGGCGAGGTGGCGATCGAGTCCACCCAAGCCGACACCGGTTACCTGCTCACCGACCCGGTACGCGGCGGCGGCACCACCTGCGACATGGGCAACCGGACCTCGGGCACCTGCGCCACCTTCACCGACGCGGACAACGTCTGGGGCACCGGTCTCAACTCCGACCGGGCCTCGGCCGGTGTCGACGCGCACTTCGGCGCGGCGACCACGTTCGACTACTTCAAGAACGTGCACGGCCGCAACGGCATCTTCGGCAACGGGACCGGTGTGCCGTCGCGGGTGCACTACGGCAGCGCCTACGTGAACGCGTTCTGGGACGGCGCCCAGATGACGTACGGTGACGGATCCGGCAATGCGAAGCCGCTGGTGGCACTGGACGTGGCCGGGCACGAGATGTCGCACGGCGTCACCGAGAACGTGGTGCCGGGCGGGCTCACCTACTCCGGCGAGTCGGGCGGCCTGAACGAGGCGACGAGCGACATCTTCGGCAGCATGGTGGAGTTCTACGCGAACACCACCGTCGACCCGGGTGACTACGACATCGGCGAGAAGATCGATATCCGGGGCACCGGGGCGCCGCTGCGGTACATGTACAACCCCACCCTGGACGGTTCCTCGCACGGCTGCTGGTCGACCACCACCAAGAACGTCGACGTGCACTACTCGTCCGGCGTCGCCAACCACTTCTTCTTCGACCTGGCCGAGGGCAGTGGCGCCACCGCGTACGGGACCTCGCCGCTGTGCGGGTCGGCCTCCCCGGTCGCCGGGATCGGCCGGGACAAGGCGTCGGCGATCTGGTTCCGCGCCCTGGACAGCTACTTCGTCTCCAGCACCACCTACACCGCGGCACGCGGCTACACGCTGTCGGCGACCGCCGACCTGTACGGCTTCTGCGGCACCGAGTACAAGGCGGTCCAGGCCGCGTGGACCGCGGTGAACGTGTCCGGCGACGACTACTGCTCGACCGGCAACGACTTCACCGTCACCCTGTCCGCGCCGACCACGGCGATCGACCCGGGCACCTCGGCCACGCTGACCGCGTCCACCGCGCTGATCAACGGCGAGGCCGAGGAGGTGACGTTCAGCGCCGGCAGCACCCCGGCCGGCGTCACCGTCGCGTTCGAGCCGGCCACCGTCACCGCCGGTGAGTCCACCACGGTCACGGTCACCGCGGCCGCCGCCGCGGGGCGCAGCAGCGCACCGGTCACCATCACCGCCACCGCCGCGTCGATCACCCGGACGGCGGCGCTCACCGTCACCGTCAACAGCGCGGCCGGCTGCT
Source organism: Actinoplanes awajinensis subsp. mycoplanecinus (assembly GCF_001509495.1). Lineage (NCBI taxonomy): Bacteria > Bacillati > Actinomycetota > Actinomycetes > Micromonosporales > Micromonosporaceae > Actinoplanes > Actinoplanes awajinensis. The sequence goes on from NZ_LLZH01000302.1 coordinate 48,046, forward strand.
CGGCGAGCAACGGCACCGACGTGGCCATCCCGGACAACACCACGGTGACGAGCACGCTCGAACTCCCCGACTGCCTGACCGCCCCGTCGGCGACCAGCACGGTCGAGGTGCACATCGTGCACACCTACATCGGTGACCTGGTGGTCAGCCTGGTCGCACCGGACGGCACCGCCTACGTCCTGCACAACCGGGCCGGGGGCAGCACCGACAACATCAACCAGACGTACACGGTGAACCTGTCCGGCGAGACCGCACAGGGCACCTGGACGCTCCGGGTCCAGGACGCCGCCTCGGCCGACACCGGGCGCATCGACACCTGGACGCTCTCCCTCTGATCGACGTCTCCGGGGTGGTGGCCGTCGTGCCGCCGCCCCGGAGCGTCCGTCTGGGTATGGTGGTCGCCGAAGGGAGGCCGCCCGTGTTGACGCAGGTCGCCGACGGTGTGCTGATCCACCAGAGCGAGTTCCTCCAGAGCAACGCCGTCGTCGTGCACGGTGCCGACGGCGTGCTGCTGATCGACGCCGGGTTGCAGGACCACGAGCTGGCCTGCCTCGCCGACGACCTGTCCGCATCCGATCAGGCCGTGGTGGCCGGTTTCTCGACGCACCCGGACTGGGATCACCTGCTCTGGCACGCCCGGCTCGGACCGGCCCCGCGCTACGGCACAGCCCGCTGCGCCGTGGCCGTGCAGGAGCAGCTGTCCGACCCGGACATCAAAACCAAGATCATCGAGCACCTGGCCGAGACCGGCATCGCCGAGCACATGTCGCTGGACGAATACGGCCTGATCACCGCGCTGCCGGCCGACGCTGAGCGGGTGCCGTGGGACGGCCCGCCGGTCCGGATCGTGGAGCACCAGGGGCACGCGCCCGGGCATGCCGCGCTGCTCCTCGAGGACCGCGGAGTCCTGGTCGCCGGTGACATGCTCTCCGACGTGCTGGTCCCGATGCTCGACTTCGACGGTGCCGACCCGGTCGAGGACTACCTGGCCGCGCTGCGCCTGCTGGAGGCGGTGGCCGGCGACGCCATGGTGGTCGTCCCGGGGCACGGCTCGGTCGGCGGTGCCGGTCAGGTGCGGGCCCGGATCGCACTGGACCGGGCATACGTGCTCGCACTGCAGGCCGGGCAGACCCCCGACGACCCGCGGATCGGCCCGGCCGCGAAGCCCGGCTGGGAGTGGGTCAGCGACGTGCACGCCGGTCAGGCCCAGCGCCTCGCCGGCCTTTAGACAGCAAACCCAGCACCCGACGGCCGGCCATCACGGCAGCAGGCCCGGCGCCCCGCTCCCGGCCGTCAGGGCAGCAGGCTCAGCAGCAGCGCCAGACGGCGCTCCTGCTCCCCGGCCGGTAGCCGTCCGCCGCGGGTCAGCGTCACCAGGCCGTGCAGGCCGGCCCAGAGCACCTCGGTCAGCAGGCCCTCGTCCACCCCGGCCGGCACCGGCCGCACCACGACGCGCAACTCGTCGAAGCCGGCGTGCAGCGCGAGCGGTGCCTCCGGTGTGGCGAACGGCAGGCTCACCGCCTGGCTGAACATCGCGTCGTAGAGGGCGGGCCGGGCGGCCGCGAACGCCAGATAGGCCTCCGCGATCGCCTGCCGCGGATCCGCAGCGGCGGCCCGGGCGGTGCGCATCTGCGCGGCCAGCTCGGCGAACCCCTCGACGGCGACCGCCGCCATGATCGCGTCCTTGTTCTTGAAGTGGCTGTAGAGCACCGGCTGGCTGTACTCCACCCGCTCGGCCAGCCGCCGGGTGGTCACCGCCTCCCAGCCCTCCGCCTCGGCCAGCTCCCTGGCCACGGTGACGATCAACTGCTCCCGGATCGCGCGTTCGCGCTCCCTGCGTTCCTGCCCGCTCATGCCCCGATCCTAGCACCGCTAGCATCCCTGCCATTGCTATGTTAGCGTCGGCAGCATAGCTAGCAACGCTAGATTTTCACGAAGGAAGACACCATCATGACCCCTTTCGCGTACGGCCTGGCCATCGTCCTCGACCTGTTCATCATCGTCATCGGCGTCCGATTCCTGCTGCAGCCGGAACCCGCCGCGGCCGGCTACGGCGTGCCCGCCCCGGCCGGCGCGTACCTGAGCGTCAAGGGCGTCCGCGACCTCACCTACGGCCTGGTCGGCCTGGCCCTGCTCGCCTTCGGGGGCGCCACGGCGTCGGCCTGGTTCATGCTCGTGGTGACGCTCGCCCCGCTCGGTGACACGGTGATCGTGCTGCGCAACGGCGGTACGAAGGCGGTCGCGTTCGGCATCCACTTCGCCACCGCGGTGGCCGTGCTGATCAGCGCGGCCCTGCTGTTCGCCCTCTGACCGGACGCGGGCTCTGCCGCTCACGGCCCGATGCGACCAGATGCCGGCGCACCTCAACTCGGGCCCGACGCGACCAGGTGCCGGGGCGCCTCAGCTCACGGCGACCCGCGCGGGCAGGTGGACCTCGACGGCCAGCCCGCCGCCGGTCAGGGGCCGTGCGGTCGCGCGGCCGCCGTGCGAGGCGGCGATGGCCCGCACGATCGACAGGCCCAGCCCGGCGCCCTCCCCGGTCCGGCCCGCGCCGCGGTAGAACGGCTCGAACAGCCGCTCGGCGTCCTCAGGGCCGACCACCGGGCCGGTGTTGGTGATCGTCAGATGTCCGTTTCCGGTCAGCCGGACGAGAACCTCGCCGCCGGGCACGTTGTAGCGGACCGCGTTGTCCAGCAGGTTGCGCACCAGCTGGGCGAGCAGCACCTGATCACCGGCGACCACGCAGGGCTCGAGCCGGTCGACGAGCACCTTCGGCGCCGCCCCGGCCACCGCTTCACCGACCGCCTCGTCCACCACCTCATCGAGGGCCACCGGAGCGGGGCGGTGACCACCCTGCTCGCCGCGGGCCAGAGTGAGCAGGCCGTTGATCAGCGCGATGCAGCGCTCGTTGTTGCGCAGCAGATCCTCCCGGACGACCTGGACCCGCTCCGGATCCGTGCTGGCCAGCCCGACCTGCAGCGTGGTACGGGCCACCGCCAGGGGCGTGCGCAGCTCGTGCGACGCGTTGGCGATGAACCTCGACTGCGCGCTGAACGCACCGTCCAGCCGGGTGAGCAGGTCGTCGAGGGTGTCGGCGAGTTCCCGGAGCTCGTCGTCAGGTCCGGCCATCGCGATCCGCTCGTGCAGGTTGTCGGTGGAGATCCGGCGGGCCTGCGAGGTGATCGCGTGCACCCGGTTCAGCACCCGGCCGGTCACCCACCAGGCCAGCAGCCCGACCAGCACCGTCATGATCACCAGCGCACTGATCCACTGGAGCAGGATGGTGCCGATCGCGTCGTCGCGCTGCAGCGAGATCGCGTCGAGCAGGTCGACCGCGCCGGGTTCGGTCCGGCCGCCCTGCACCGGACCGACGCCGGTGGCCGGCACCTCGCCGACCCGGGTGATCACGATGCGGTTCTGCAGGTAGACCATCGTGACGACCAGCGCGCCGACGACCAGGAACACGCCGGTGTGCAGCAGCGTGAGCCGCCAGCGCAGGGTGAGCCGGGTCAGCATGCCGGCGCCGTCAGCCGGTAGCCGACCCCCGGCAGGGTGTCGATCACGGACGGCTCGCCGAGCTTGGCGCGCAGCCGGTGCATCGTCATCCGCACCGCGTTGGTGAACGGGTCGGCGTGCTCGTCCCAGACCGTACGCAAGAGCTCCTCGGTGCTGACCACGGCGCCGCCTGCGGCCAACAGCGCTGCCAGGACCCCGAATTCCTTGTTCGACAACGGTACGAGCCGGCCCGCCCGGGAGACCTGACGCTGCGCCGGGTCCAGGGCGATGTCGTCGTGGCGCAGCACCGGCGGCCGGGCCGGCTGCGAGCGGCGGCCCAGCGCCTCCAGCCGCGCGACGAGCTCCTCGAAGTCGAACGGCTTGCCGAGGTAGTCGTCGGCGCCCAACCGCAGCCCGGTGACCCGGTCGCCGACGTCGGCCATCGCGGTCAGCATCAGCACCCGGGCGCGCCCGCCGTCCGCGATGATCCGGCGGCACACCTCGTCACCGTGCACCCCGGGCAGGTCCCGGTCGAGCACCACCACGTCGTAACAGTCGGTGATCAGCTTGTCCAGGGCGGTGTCGCCGTCGTGGGCCACGTCGACCGACATGGCCCGCTCCCGCAGACCCTGGGCAAGGTATCTGGCCAGGGTCTGTTCGTCCTCCACCACCAGCACGCGCATGGCGACGACGGTAGCCCCGGCCGTGTTTCACCGGCATAACAACGCACCGTCCGTATCGATGAAACGGCCGTGAAACGCCCCGCTGCGTAGAAATTCCGGTCATGACCGGCGCTCGCCGGTCGCCGGCGACACAGGGAGTGACCATGCGCAGATGGATCGGAACGGCGACGCTCGGGCTGGCGTTGAGCCTCGGGATGCTGACCGGGTGCGGCGGACGGTCGGACGACGGCGTGGCCAGCGCCGGCGGCGGCACCGGCGCGACACCCACGGCGAGTGCGGCGGCCACCGACGACCCTGCGAAGTTCGCCGCGTGCCTGCGGGACAACGGCGTCGACGTCAAGGACCCGGCGCCGGGCACCGGCCAGGTGACCCTGCCGGACGGCGGGGCGGCCCTGGACGCGGCGCTGAAGAAGTGCCAGCAGTACGGCAGCGGGGCGGGCGGTAGCACCGGGGCCGACCCGGACGACCCGGCGCAGCAGGAGAACCGGCGCAAGTTCGCCGCGTGCATGCGGGACGAGGGTGTCGACTGGCCCGACCCGGTGCCCGGCAAGCCGATGTCACTGCCGCAGCAGACGCCACAGTTCATGGCCGCGTTCCAGAAGTGCACGCAGAAGGTCCCGATGGACGGCAGCCGGTGAAGGCCCGCACCACACTCGGGATCGCGGTCGCGGCGACGCTGGTGGCCGGTTCCACCGCCGGGATCCTGCTCGTCACCGGCCGGGCGCACGACGACCCGGACGGCGCGGTCACCCCGGCGCCGACCGCCACGGTGACCCGCACCGACCTGGTGCAGACCGAGCAGGTCGACGGCGTGCTCGGCTACGCCGGCACCACGACGGTCGGCTCGGCAACAAACGCGATCGTCACGTGGCTGCCGCAGCCGGGCGACACGATCACCCGTGGCCAGCACGTCTACGACGCCGCGAACCAGCCGGTCCCGCTGTTCTACGGCCGGCTGCCGTTCTGGCGCGAGCTGCACCGCGGCGTGCCGGACGGGCCCGACGTGCGCATCCTCGAACAGAACCTCGACAAACTCGGTTACGGCGACGGGCTGACCGTCGACGACGACTTCACCGACGCGACCGCCGCGGCCGTCCGCAAGTGGCAGAAGGCCCGTCACGTGCCGCGCACCGGCCGGGTCCCGACCGGTGACGTCGTGGTGCTGCCCGGCGCGATCCGGGTCGCCGAGGTCAAGGCCCGGCTCGGCGCCCCGGCGACCGGCGACGTGGTCACCGCGACCGGCACCCGCAAGCAGGTGGCTGTCGACCTGCCGGCCACCAAGTCCGGGCTGGCCGTCAAGGGCGCGAAGGTCACCGTCGGCCTGCCGGACGGGAGCACCGCCCGTGGGCGGATCACCGCGGTCGGCACCACGGCCCAGGCACCGGACGAGGACAGCCCGGACGATCCGCCGACCCTGCCGGTCACCGTCGCGCTCGACGACCCGGCGACGACCGGCGCGCTGGACGGCGCTCCGGTCACCGTGGGTCTGCGCGGCGCCGTACACAAAAAGGTCCTCGCGGTGCCGGTCGGTGCGCTGCTCGCCCTGGCTGAAGGTGGTTTCGGGGTTCAGGTCGTCGCCGACGGCGGCGCTCAGCGCATCGTCGGGGTCACGCTCGGCGCGTTCGCCAACGGCCAGGTCGAGATCAAGGGCGAAGGACTTTCCGACGGTACGAAGGTGACGGTGCCCGCGGCATGACCACTTCCCCACCGGTGATCGACCTGGACCGGGTCACCAAGGAGTACCCGGGTGGCGTCTGCGCGCTGCGTGACGTCTCGCTGCGGATCGTCCCGGACGAGCTCACCGCGATCGTCGGGCCCTCCGGCTCCGGCAAGTCGACGATGCTGCAGCTGATGGGCACCCTGGACCGGCCCACCCGCGGCACGGTACGGATCCTCGGCCACGACGTCGCCGCCCTCGACGACCGGCAACTGTCCGCCGTGCGGGCGAGCTGGATCGGTTTCGTGTTCCAGCAGTGCTACCTCACCGCGCACCTGACGGCCGTGCAGAACGTCGCGAACGGGCTGTTCTATCACGGCCTGCCCCGGCGGGCGCGGCTGCGCGAGGCGGCCGCCGCCCTGGACCGGGTCGGTCTCGGACACCGCCGTGACCACCGCCCGGCGGAGCTGTCCGGCGGGGAGCGGCAGCGCGTCGCGATCGCCCGGGCGCTGGTGGCCCGGCCGGCGATCGTGCTCGCCGACGAGCCGACCGGCGCGCTCGACTCGCGCTCCGGCGAGACCGTCGTGCAGCTGCTGCACGAACTGCACCGGGACGGCACCACGATCGCGGTGATCACCCACGATGCGGGGATCGCCCGCTCCTTCGACCGGCAGGTGGAGATCCTGGACGGCGAGATCTCTGCGGCGGGCTCGGCATGAGCACTCCCCCGCTGCCGCGGTCCGCCCGGCTGCGTGCCGCTGACCTGATCGGAGTCGGACTGCTCGGGTTGCGTGGCCGGCCGATGCGGGCCGTGCTGTCCGCGCTGGGCATCGCGATCGGCATCGCCGCCATGGTCGCGGTGCTCGGTATCGGCGCCGCCAGCCAGGCCCGGCTGCTCGACAAGATCGCCAGCCTGGGCACGAACCTGCTCACCGTCACGCCGGGCCAGAACCTGTTCGGCAAGAACACTCCGCTGCCGGACGCCGCCGTCGACATGGTCGGGCGGATCGGGCCGGTGCTGTCGGCCAGCGCCACCGGCAGCGTGACCGGTGCGACGGTCCGGCGCACCGACAAGATCGATCCGCGGGAGACCAAGGGCATCGAGGTGCTCGCGGGCCGCCTCGACCTGCTGCCGACCCTCGGCGGCAAGCTGTCGGCCGGCGCCTGGCTCAGCCCGGCGACCGGGCGGTACCCGGCCGTGGTGCTGGGCGCGACCGCGGCCCGGTTGCTCGGCGTCGACGAGCCGGGCCGCCAGGTCTTCATCGCCGGCCAGTGGTTCACCGTGCTCGGCATCCTGGCGCCGCTCGACCTCACCCCGGAGATCAATACGGCGGCGCTCGTCGGCTGGGACGTCGCCACCAGCCGGCTCGGTTTCGACGGGCACCCCACCAAGATCTATACGCGGGCGGTCACCGAGGCGGTGGGCGCGGTGCGCGACGTGCTCGCCCGGACGGCCAATCCGCAGGACCCGTCGGCGGTCAACGTCAGCCGCCCGTCGGACGCCCTCACCGCACAACTGGCCGCGAAGAACACCTTCGGCAGCCTGCTGATCGGATTGGGCGCGGTGTCTCTGCTGGTCGGCGGCGTCGGTGTGGCCAACACGATGATCATCTCGGTGCTGGAGCGCCGGGCGGAGATCGGTCTGCGCCGCGCGCTGGGCGCTCGCCGCCGGCAGATCCTGCTGCAGTTCCTGACCGAGGCGGTCGCGCTGTCGGCTCTGGGCGGCCTGGCCGGTGCGGCCCTGGGCGTGGCGGCGACGGTGGTCTATGCGGGCGCGCAGGGCTGGCCGCTGGTCCTGCCCACGACGGGGATCGCGGCGGGCGTGGGCTCATCGATCGCGATCGGAGCGGCGGCGGGTCTGTATCCGGCGCTGCGAGCAGGCCGCCTGCCCCCGAGCGAGGCCTTGAGCACCGGCTGACCGCCCCGCGCGGCCCGGTCCGGGCCACACGGTCCGGTGCGCGCCGCACGGCCCGCCGGTGCACGCCGCGCGGGCCACCGGAGCGTGCCGCGCGGTCCGGTGCGTGCCGCGCGGTCCGCTGGTGCGATAGGAAGAGGTTATGGAGCTGTTCGCACGGGCGTGGTCGGCGCTGCGGGCTGCCGTCGCGGCGGTCCCCCACGACGACTTCGGGCGGGCCTCCGGGTGTACCGGGTGGCTCGTGCGGGATCTGATCTGTCACCTGGTCCTCGACGCGCAGGACGTGCTGATCACACTGGCCACTCCGGTGCCCGCCGCGCCGACCGTGACCGCGGCGACCTACTGGCAGCTCCTCCCCGAGCCGCCGGACGGCACGGATCCGCTCGACGCGCTGATTCCCCGGCTGGCCGCCGCGTACCAGGACCCCGGCCTGCTGGCGTTCCACTTCGACGACGTGGGTGCGGCGGCCGGCCGGGCCGCGGCGCTCGCCGATCCGCGGGCCACGGTCGGCACCCGTGGCCAGGTGCTGACCGTGGCGGACTACCTGACCGCGTACACCCTGGAGGCGACGCTGCACCACCTCGATCTCCCGGACGCCGGGCCGCCGCCGGACGAGACGCTCGCGGCGGCGCGGGCCGCACTCGAGCAGATCGCCGGGCGCCGGTTCCCCGCGCGGCTCGCCGACACCGACGCCCTGCTGCTGCTCACCGGGCGGCGCACCCCGGCCGTCGCCGAGCTGCCGCTGCTGGACGGATGGGCCGGGCGGGTGGTGCTCGGGTGAGTGCTCAGGTCGTACCGGAAAGGTGAACCGTGATTAACAAGCCGCCCGTGGGGCGCGGCCGGACCTCGAGCCGGCCGGCGTGCGCGCGGACGATGCTGTGCACGATGGCCAGACCGAGACCGACGCCGGCGTGTTCGTCGGTGCGGACGCGTTCTGCTCCGCGCTGGAACGGTTCGGTCAGGGTCGGCAGCAGGTCCGGTGGCAGGTGGCGGCCGGTGTTCTCGACCCGCAGGACGCTGGTGCCGCCGGCAGCTTCGGTGTGGATCGTGACGGTGCCGCCGGCCGGGAGGTTGTGGACGATGGCGTTCTGGACGAGGTTAGCCGTCATTCGCTGCAGCAGCGCACCGGAGCCGACGGTGACGGCCGGGCCACCGGTGACCTCGAGGGTGATCCGGCGCTGCTCGGCGAGGGGCAGCAGCGTCTCGGCGGCCTCCTCGGCGAGCAGTGAGAGGTCGACGGGCTCGCGGGTGAACGTGCCGCGGTCGCCGTAGCTGAGCAGCAGCAGCGCCTCGGTCAGGTCGATCGCCCGGGTGTTGACGGCGTGCAGGCGTTCGACCAGGTCGTCGTGACCGCGCGCCGGGTCGTTGCGGGCGACGTCGAGCAGGGTGCGGGAGATCGCCAGCGGGGTGCGCAACTCGTGCGAGGCGTTCGCGGCGAACCGCTGCTGCTCCGCGACGTGCGCCTCCAGCTTGTCGAGCATCGTGTCGAATGTGTCGGCGAGTTCGCGGAACTCGTCCTGGCGGCCGGTCAGCCGGATCCGGTGGGACAGCGAACCGGTCCCGGCCATCCGGGCCGCCGCGGTGATCCGGGCCAGCGGCGCGAGCATCCGGCCGGCCAGGAACCACCCGCCCACCAGGCCGAACACCAGCAGGAAGGCCAGCACCGCGGCCGCCCGCGGCGCGAAGACGTGCAGCAGGTTCGACCGGGTCGGGAAGACTCCGGTGACGAGGCTGCCGGTGACGCCGGGGTCGATGAGGCCGCGGTCCGGGACGTAGCGGAGCAGGAACACCCACACCGCGGCGAGCAGCAGAAGTCCGGCCAGCATGATGAATCCGGCATAACTTAGTGCGAGCCGCAGCCTGGCGCTGCTAGACATCTGCGGCGCCGGTGTCGATGCGATAGCCGACCCCGGCCACGGTGGCGATGATCCAGGGTTCGCCGAGCCGTTTGCGCAGCGCGGAGACCGTGATGCGCACCGCGTTGGTGAGCGGGTCGGCGTTCTCGTCCCAGGCGCGTTCCAGCAGCGTCTCGGCGCTGACCACGCCGCCCGCGGCCGCGACCAGGACCTCCAGGACGGCGAACTGTTTGCGGGTGAGCGCGACGTAGCGGCCGTCGCGGAACACCTCCCGCCGGAACGGGTCGAGCCGCAGGCCCGCGATCTCGTAGACCGGTGGCCGGGCATGCGCCCGCCGGCGGTCCAGGGCTCGCAGCCGCAGGACGAGTTCGCGCAGGTCGAACGGCTTGGTCAGGTAGTCGTCGGCGCCGAGCCCGAACCCGGTGGCCTTGTCGTCGATCCGGTCGGCGGCGGTCAGCATCAGGATCGGGATGCCGCTGCCGGACGCGACGATGCGCCGGGCGACCTCGTCACCGGACGGGCCGGGGATGTCCCGGTCGATCACGGCGAGGTCGTAGGAATTGACCCGCAAAAGTTCCAGGGCGGTGTCACCGTCACCGGCGATGTCCGCGGCGATCGCCGCCAGCCGCAGACCGTCCCGGACGGCCTCGGCCAGCAGCGGCTCGTCCTCCACGATCAATACCCGCATCCCCGGAGCCTATCCGCGCATAACGGGCCCAGAAGCGGGCTCGGCGGCGGGCACAGACGGGGGCGCTGGATCGGCGGGGTCGGGCTTGGTGCGCCACCAACGACGTGACGCCAGCCCGGCGAGGACCGCGCCGGCCGCGTTGACCAGCACGTCGTCCACCGACGACACCCGATCCAGCTGCAGGACGTACTGTGCGGTTTCGACAAGGACCGAACAGCCCGCCCCGAGCGCCAGGATTCGCGGCACCGACGCGAACCTCGCGAATCGGACCGGCGCGAAGAACCCCACCGCCGCGAAGATCACCAGATTCCCGGCGATCCCGAGCGCCCCCATCCCGATCAGATCCCGCAGCGGCACCAGGCTCACCCGGCCGGGCACCACCCCGGCGCCGGGCCCCGGCATCATGGTCAGCCAGACGAGCGGCACCGTCCCGTAGACCAGACCCACCTCGGCCAGCGACAGCCGCCACGCCGCGGCTCTCCCACCGGCAGCGCGCCGGACACCCACCAGAATCGCCGCAACCAGCACGGCCACCGGCAGCCCGACCAGCGTCATCAGGACCACACCGTTCTCGGTGTCCAGGCAGCCGTGCCACTTCCCGGCCGCGCAACTCGAGACCGACATCAAAAGCATCCGGCGTACGGCGAACAGCGCGCCGCCGAGCCCCACGATCGCCAGGCCGAGAAGCCCGCTCGTGCGCACCTTGTGGTTCATGCCGCTACTCAACGCGAAGCGCCGTTGCGGTGGCGTATGCGGTTTCCGATACGCCCGCGATACCCGGCTGGTCAGGCGGCGGCGCGGTCCTCGGCGCGACGGCGGCGCTGCCCGGCGTGCTGAAGTGCCGGTGGCGTGTAGGCGATGTCGAGGGTGCCGGCATTCACGCCCGGCGGGACGACCCTGTCGATCCGGTCGAGAGTGTCGTCGTCGAGGGTGGCGCCCACGCCGTCGAGCAGGTCGTCGAGGTGAGCCATGGTGCGGGGACCGATGATCGCCGAGGTGACCGCGGGATGGCTGACGACGAACGCCAGCGCCAGGTGGGTGAGCGACAGGCCGGCCTGGTCGGCGATCGGGACGAGCTGTTCGACGGCGTCGTGGTTGCGCGAATCGGTCATGTGTTTCGGCACCCAGTGCACCCGGCCGGCCGAGGGCTGCTCGCCACCTGCGCGGAAGCGGCCGGTGAGCAGGCCCGACGCGAGCGGACTCCAGGTCAGCACGCCCAGAGATGGCCACGGTGAAGTCCTTTGCTGATCGTTCTCAGACGCAGCGCGCCGCCGGCGAGGAGCCGGCCTGAGATGAAGGTTCGTAGCAGTAGGTGCCAGGAAGTGACACCTACTGCAGGCGGACCGACGCTCACGCCGAACTTCATCGCGGCTGCCGGCGGGCTCAGGGTGCCGTGGGCTCCGGGCCCAGCCGTTTGCGCTCGACGTGGCTGGTCGCGGTCACCACGCTCATCGGTGGCACGTCCTTGGCGATCACCGCGCCCGCGCCGACCACCGAGCCCCGGCCGATCGTGACACCCGGGGTGACGGTGGCGGCGGCGCCGATCCACACGTCGTCCTCGATGACGATCGGCGCGTGGGTGAGGAAGGCGAACCGCTCGTCGGGCTCGACCGGGTGGCCGGCCGTGCTCAGGGTGACCCGCGGCCCGATCAGCACGCGGTCGCCGATGGTGATGCCGCCGAAGTCCAGGAAGTAACAGCCCTGGTTGATGAACACGCGCTCGCCGAACGAGGCGCCGAGGCCGTAGTCGCAGTAGAACGGCGGCAGGATCGACAGGGAATCCGGGATCGGGCCGCCGAAGATCTCGGTCAGCAGTGCCCGGCGCGCGGCCAGGTCGTCGAAGGGCAGCAGGTTGAACTTCGCGCTCAGGCCCATCGCGAGCTGGACGCGCTCGGCGAAGGCTCGGGATTCGGGTGTCCGGGTCGGCAGGCGTTGCTCGTTGCGCACGAGGCGATGCTGGCACGGCAGACCGCCGCCATCGCGACGACCCACCGGCAGCGCCAGCTCATTCAGCGAACACCGATTCACCTAGCGAACGCCGGCTCCCACGGCCAACTACAGCCGATGTGGCGAGCGCAGTCAGCACGCGCGCTCATTCGGCGAGCGCGGTCAGCGCAAGCCCATCGCGAACCATTGTCACTTAGCGCGCACCGGCTCACTCGGTGAAGGCGGTGAACGACAGCGCCTTGTCGAAGCGCGACGCGGCCAGGTCCTCGTGTCGGATCAGGAACCGGCCGATGTGGACGTCGTCCGGGTCGAACTGGGCCAGCGGCACCCACTCACGCATCACCCGCAGGGTCTCCTCCTCCAGGCTCCGGCCCTGCCGGGTCTTCTCGGCCATCCGGGTCTCCGGCGTGTCGTACAGGTGGTCGGTGGCGAGCGCGCCGATGTCGGCCGTATACCCGCCCAGGTAGACGTCGGCGCTGTTCAGTTTCGGCCACAGCTCCTCGGCCAGCGCGCGGAGTTCCGTGACCTGCCGCAGGTCGGGGCGCAGACCCTCCAGTCGGCCGGGCAGCTCCGCGACGACCGTGGCGAACAGCTCGTGCTCCGGGCGGACGAACGCCAGCTCCGGGTCGCAGAACATCTCGTCATCGTGGTCGGGTTCCACCGCCACCTCGGTGTGGACACCGGCCGGCACGTAGATCACCCGCGCATGTTCCTGCTCCTCGGTGGTCGAGCACGCTTCGTACGCATGCTCGTGATGCAGGAAGAAGAGCAGCGAACCCTGCACCGGCAAAGCGAGGCCGTCGACCCGTGGCAGCGCGGCACAGTCGATCGCGACGATGAACGGTAGCGGTCCGAACTCGGAGGACGGCCATGCCGTCCCGGCCGGTAGCCGGGGGAGGCCGCCGCTACGTCCGACGGGCACGCCGCCGGGGCGGGCACTGGTCCAGATCCCGAAGCGCAGGAACTCGGCGAACGCGCCGATCGCGGTCTCCGGGATGCCGCGCTCGATCGCCGCCTGATGGAATCGCCGTTGATGGTCCATGGCGAGGCATGGTGCCAGATCGATACGACAAAACCCCGGAGCGTACGTTCGCACGGTGCCTCCGTTGACGATCCACCTCACCGACGACGAGGCCTTCGTGCTGTCCGACTGGATCTACGAGCTGCAGCAGTCGAAGGGGCCGCTGAGTGACGAGGCGGTCTGGCCGGCGCTCTACGCGATCGACGGTCCGTTCCACACCACGTCCCCGCTGATCTTCGCGCCGGACTACCGCGGGCGGCTGGCGGCAGCCCAGGCCCGCATGATCGCCGGGGAGCCGGGGCCCGGCGGACCCGGCCTGCTCGTCAGGTTGAGCGGAGACGAGGCCGTTGTGCTGGCCCATTGGCTGTGCGAGAGCTCCCCGCCCCCGCAGGTCCCCGTCGGCAAGCTGCTGGCCGCCATCGAGGCGCACGGCGTCGCGGGCACGGACCTGCCTGCCGCTCGCCGCCGCCTGCTCGCGACGATGGGCCGCAACGAGGACGGGATCATGTTCGAGGATGTGCCCGGTCATCGGCCGGCGGGCGCCGCGACCCGGGACCGTTCGAGTTAGGAACGGCTGATGTGGAGGCCGCACACCGAGTCGAAGGCATCTTCGGTGCTGTCGCTGAAGAAGAGCTGGTTCGCATAGGTGTTCGTGCCGGCCACGTGGACGGCGATGCCCCAGCGGAGGTCAGGTCCGGCATATCGCAGTCGCATCAACGGCACCTGATCGCCGTCGGCGCGTTCCGCGGTGACGTAGGCGAACTCACCGCGATAGCGCACGTGCACCGCGGCGAGCTGCGACCAGTTCTTCTCGACGTGCTCCCGTAACCGCTGCGCCAGAGAAATCTTGGTTGACTCGGGAATCGCGGTCATGCCCACATCCTGCCGCCCCAGCGCCACCCCGCAAGCCCCCAGCCACAGCACCGCAGCCACCCCGCCCCCCAAACCCCGCTGGCAC
>NZ_LLZH01000303.1:0-62209 GCF_001509495.1 Actinoplanes awajinensis subsp. mycoplanecinus
AACCCGGTCGAAGGCGTCCGCGAACACCGGGAACGTCGTGTAGAGGCCCCGGCCCATGCCGGCCCGCTGCGCGCCCTGACCGGTGAACAGGAACGCCAGGCGACCGGGCCGGGCGACACCCCTGACCGTGGTCTCGCCGAGAATCACGGCGCGATGCGACAACGCGGCACGCCGCGCGGCAGCAGCACCGATGGCGAGCACATCGCCGTCGAGACTCCAGAGGGCCTGCGCTTCCAGGGCCTCCTCCGTGTGACCGGACACCAGCACCGGCACCACCGGCAGGTCGAGCGCCTCCGTCTGCGCCGGCGGCGAGGTCGGCGGCTCCTCCAGGATCACGTGCGCGTTGGTGCCGGAGACGCCGAACGACGAGACGGCCGCGCGGCGGGTGCGGTCGCCGCCACGCCAGGGCTGCGCCTCGGTAAGCAGCTCAACGCGGCCGGCGCTCCAGTCGACGTGCGGCGACGCCTCGTCGACGTGCAGGGTGGCCGGCAGCGTCTCGTGGCGCAGCGCCAGGACCATCTTCACGATGCCCGCCACACCCGCGGCCGCCTGGGTGTGACCGATGTTCGACTTGATCGAGCCCAGCAGCAGCGGCCGCTCCCGGTCCTGACCGTAGGTGGCGAGCAGCGCCTGCGCCTCGATCGGGTCACCCAGCGCGGTGCCGGTCCCGTGCGCTTCGACGACGTCCACCTCGGCCGCGGTGAGCCCGGCGGTGTTCAGGGCGGCGCGGATCACGCGTTGCTGGGCGGGACCGTTCGGCGCGGTCAGCCCGTTGGACGCGCCGTCCTGGTTGACCGCCGTCCCCCGTACCACGGCAAGGATGGACCGACCGGCGCCTCGCGCCGCGGAAAGACGCTCGACCAGCAGCATGCCGGCGCCCTCGCCCCAGGCCGTGCCGTCGGCCGCGGCGGCGAACGACTTGCAGCGGCCGTCGGTGGCCAGGCCGCGCTGACGGCTGAAATCGACGAAGGCGTCCGGGGTGGACATCACGGTGACACCGCCGACCAGAGCCATCGTGCACTCGCCGGAGCGCAGCGCCTGCACGGCAAGGTGCAACGCGACCAGCGACGACGAGCACGCCGTGTCGACCGTGACCGCCGGGCCCTCCAGGCCGAACGCGTAGGAGACCCGGCCGGAGACGACGCTGCCGGCGGTGCCGGTGCCCAGGTAGCCCTCCAGGTCGCTGGGCACGTCGTGGCGGTGGGTGGCGTAGTCCTGGCCGTTGGAGCCGGCGAACACGCCGATCTGCTGGCCGCGCAGGCTCAGCGGGTCGATCCCGGCCCGCTCGAACGCCTCCCACGACGTTTCCAGCAGCAGCCGTTGCTGCGGGTCCATCGCGAGGGCCTCACGCGGCGAGATGCCGAACAGGGCCGCGTCGAAGTCGGCGGCGCCGTGCAGGAAACCGCCCTCGCGGGCGTACGACGTACCGGCGTGATCCGGGTCCGGGTGGAACAGCGTGTCCAGGTCCCAGCCGCGGTCGGCGGGGAACTCCCCGATCGCGTCGGCGCCCGCGGCGAGCAGCTCCCACAGCGCCTCGGGGGTGTCCGCGCCCCCGGGGAACCGGATACCCATGCCGACGATGACGATCGGGTCGCCGGTGGCCACGCCGGCCGGCGCGGTGACCTGCTCCGGCAGGGTGCCGGCGAGCTGCTGCTGCACGTAGGCGGCGAGCTGTTGCACGCTCGGGTGGTCGAACGCGAGCGTGGCCGGCAGCGTGAGCCCGGTCGCGGCGTTCAGCCGGGTTCGCAGTTCGACCGCGGTCAGCGAGTCGAAGCCCAGTTCCTTGAAGGCCCGGCCGGGCGTGATGGCGTCGGTGGAGGCGTGGCCCAGCACCGCGGCGACGTGGGTGCGCACCACGTCGGCGACCAGCCGTACGCGTTCGGGTGCGGCGAGGCCGAGCAGCCGCTGACCGAAGGTGGAGAACACGGTGCCGGCGGCGGCCGGTGCCGTGGTGAGCTCGGCAAGCAGCGGACGCTCGCGGGCCGCGGCGAACAGCGGCACGAAATCGTCCCAGCGCACGTCGGCGAGGGTGATGGCAGTGTCGCCGGCCCCGACCGCGGCGGCCAGCGCGGCAACGGCCTGCTCCGGCGGCAGGGGAAGCAGGCCCTGCCTGCGCAGCGTGGCGGTCTCCTGCTGGTCGGCGGCCATGCCGATCCGGTCCCAGGGTCCCCAGGCCAGTGCGGTGCCCGGCCGGCCCTGGGTGCGGCGGCGTTCGACGAGGGCGTCGAGGGCGGCGTTCGCGGCGCCGTAGGCGGCCTGGCCGCGGCTGCCCCAGACGCCGGAGATGGAGGAGAACACCACGAACGCGCCGACGTCGCCGGCGAGGTCGTCCAGGTGCCGGGCGCCGTCCACCTTGCCGGCGACGACGCGGCGCAGGTGCTCGTCGTCCGCGTCGGCGAGGGTGGCGTCCTCGCCGATCCCGGCGGCGTGCACCACCGCGTCGAGCGGGCCGACCGCCGCCAGCAGGGCCTCGACGGCGTCCCGGTCGGCCAGGTCGCACGCGTGGATCTCGGCATGCGGCAGCGCGGCGAGCAGGTCGGCGGCGCCCGGCGCGTCCGGGCCGCGCCGGGAGACCAGCACCAGCCGGTCGGCGCCGTGCGCGGCGGCCCAGCGGGCCACCTGCGCGCCGAGCCCGCCGGTGCCGCCGGTGATCAGGACGGTGCCGCGCGGCTGCCAGGTCCGCCCGGACGTGGCGGGCGCCGGGGTGAGCCGGCGCAGCAGGATGCCGCCGCCGCGGACCGCGATCTGGTCCTCGGTGCCGAGCGCGCCGCTCAGGACGGCGCCGATGCGGGCAGTGGCGCGGGCGTCGACGGTCTCCGGCAGGTCCAGCAGGCCACTCCAGAGGCCGGGATGTTCGAGGCCGAGCACCCGGCCGAGGCCCCACAGGGCGGCCTGGTCCACGTCGGGCGCGCCGTCGGCCGGCCCGGTGCGCACCGCACCCCGGGTGACCAGCCACAGCGGCACGTCGCGGCCGGCCGCGATCAGGTCCTGGATCAGGTGCAGCGCCTCGGTGAGCGAGGACGGTGCGGCGATCACGCCGGTCCGGGCATCCGCCACGGGCACCACGGTGGCGCCCAGCCGGGTCAACAACGCGGCGAGGTCGTGCCCGTCGTCGCCGGCCACCGCCCAGGTGCCGGTGAGCCCGGCCGGGGCCGGGTCGGCGGCCGGGCGCCAGGTGACCCGGTAGCGCCAGCCGTCGACGAGCGAGCGGGACTTGCCGCGCTCGCGCCAGGACGCCAGCGCGGGCAGCACCCCGGCGACGTCCTCGGCGCCGACGCCCAGCTCGGCGGCGAGCGCGCCGGGGTCGGCCCGGTCGACGGCCGCCCAGAACAGCGCGTCGGCACCGGCCGGGCGGGCCGGGGCGCTGTCGAGCCAGTAGTGCTCGCGCTGGAAGGCATAGGTCGGCAGGTCCACCAGGTGGGCGTGCGGGTACAGCGCCCGCCAGTCGACCTGGGCGCCCCGGGTGTGCAGGGCGGCGAGCGCGGCAGCCACCGTCTGGTTCTCGTCGTGGCCGCGGCGCAGCAGCGGCACCGCGCCGGGCACCAGCGCGGACAGCACCGCGTCCGGGCCCAGCTCCACGAACCGGGTCACGCCGGCGAGGGCTTCGAGCGCGTCGGCGAAGCGGACGGTGTGCAGCACGTGCCGCACCCAGTACTCGGGGTCGGTCCACTCCCCCGGGCCGACCGGTCGGCCGGTGACCGTGGAGACGACCGGCACCGCCGGCTCTCGGAAGGTGAGGAAGCGCAGCAGCCGGCGGAACTCGTCGAGCATCGGCGCCATCAGCCGGGAGTGGAAGGCGTGGCTGGTCCGCAGCCGGGTGGCGGTCCAGCCGTGCCCGGCGACGGCCGCCAGGTCCGCGTCGGTGCCGGAGACCACCACCGCCGCCGGGCCGTTGACCGCGGCGATGTCCAGGTCCGGGAACGCGGCGCGGACCTCGTGCTCGCCGGCGCGCACGGCGAGCATCGAGCCGCCGGGCGGCAACGCTTGCATGAGGCGGCCGCGCGCGCCGACCAGGGCGGCGGCGTCGGCGAGCGACAAAACCCCGGCAGCGTACGCCGCGGCGATCTCCCCGATCGAGTGCCCGGCGAGCACGTCCGCGGTGATGCCCCGGTGCCGTACCAGGGCGAGCAGGCCCACCTGCACGGCGAAGATGGCCGGCTGGGCGTACTCGGTGCGGGCGAGCAGGTCCTCGTCGGCCAGCGCCTCGCGCAGCGGGCGGTCGAGCTGGATGTCGAGGTACCAGGCGGCCTCGTCGAAGGCGGCCGCGAAGACCGGTTCGCGGGCGTACAGCTCGCGGCCCATCGCCACACGTTGCGAGCCCTGCCCGGTGAACAGGAACGCGGTGCGGCCCTCGGCCACGGTCCCGGTGATCACCGTGGCGGACGGGTCGCCGGCGGCCAGCGCGGCGAGGCCCCGGGCCAGCTCGTCGCGGTCGGCGCCGAGCACGACGGCCCGGTGCGCGAAGTGCGTGCGGGCGCTCGCCAGCGACCAGCCCAGGTCCGCCAGGCCGGCGTCCGGCTCACCGAGGCGGTCCCGCAGGGCCGCCGCTTGCGCGGCAAGAGCCTCGGGGGTACGACCGGACAGCGGCAACACGACGGTGGACGGCACGTCCACGGTGGCCGGGTCGTCCACCTCGTCCGGCGCTTCCAGGATCACGTGGGCGTTGGTGCCGCTCATGCCGAACGAGGAGACCGCCGCGCGCCGTGGCCGGCCGGTGCCGGGCCAGGGCTGCGCCTCGGTCAGCAGCCGGACCGCGCCGGCGGTCCAGTCGACGTGCGGGGTGGGCGCGTCGACGTGCAGGGTCGCCGGCAGCACGCCGTGCCGCATCGCGTGAACCATTTTGATCACGCCGCCGACCCCGGCCGCAGCCTGGGCGTGGCCGATGTTCGACTTGAGCGAGCCGAGCCACAGCGGGTCGCCGGTACGGTCACGGCCGTACGTGGCCAGCAGCGCCTGCGCCTCGATCGGGTCGCCCAGGGTGGTGCCGGTGCCGTGCGCCTCGACGGCGTCCACGTCCTGCGCGGTGAGGCCGGCGTTCGCGAGCGCCTGGCGGATCACCCGCTGCTGCGACGGGCCGTTCGGTGCGGTCAGGCCGTTGGACGCGCCGTCCTGGTTGACCGCCGAGCCGCGGATCACCGCGAGCACCCGGCGGCCGGCGGCGCGCGCCGTGGAGAGCCGCTCGACCAGCAGCATGCCGACACCCTCGGCCCACGCGGTGCCGTCGGCGCCGGCCGCGAACGGTTTGCACCGGCCGTCCGGGGCGAGGCCGCGCTGGCGGGAGAAGGCCAGGAAGGACGCGGGGCTGGCCATCACGGCGACACCGCCGGCCAGCGCCATGGTGGCTTCGCCCTGGCGTACCGCCTGCGCGGCCAGGTGCAGGGCGACCAGCGACGAGGAGCAGGCGGTGTCGACGGTCAGGGCCGGGCCCTGCAGGCCCAGGGTGTAGGAGACCCTGCCGGAGGCGACGCTCGCCGCGTTGCCGGTGACCAGGTAGCCCTCCAGGCCGTCGGCGGCGTCCTGCAGGCGCGGGCCGTACTCCTGGGCCTCCGCGCCGACGAACACGCCGACGCGCTGCTCGCGCAGGGTGTCCGGGGCGATGCCGGCGCGTTCCAGCGCCTCCCACGAGGTCTCCAGGACCAGGCGCTGCTGGGCGTCCATGGCCAGCGCCTCGCGGGGGCTGATGCCGAAGAAACCGGCGTCGAACCCGGCGGCGTCGTAGAGGAAACCGCCGTGCCGGGTGTACGTGGTGCCGGGGTGCTCGGGGTCGGGGTCGTAGAGCGCGGCGAGGTCCCAGCCGCGGTCGGCCGGGAACTCGCCGATCGCGTCAGTGCCGGTCGCGACGAGCTGCCAGAGCGCCTCGGGTGTGCCGGCGCCGCCGGGGAACCGGCAGGCCATGCCGACGATCGCGATCGGCTCGCTCGCGTCGCCGGGCCCGTCGCCGGTGCCGTCCGGTTCGGGCGCCAGGTCGAACAGTTCGCCGTGCAGGTGGCGGGCGAGCGCGGCCGGCGTCGGGTGGTCGAACGCGAGGGTGACCGGCAGCGCGAGGCCGGTCGCCGCGGTCAGCCGGCTGTGCAGTTCGACGGCGGTCAGCGAGTCGAAGCCGGACTCGAAGAACGTGCCGCCGGCCGCGACGGGTTCGCCGGCCGGGCGGCGCAGCGCGGCCGCGGCCAGCTCGGTCACCAGGTCGGTGAGCATCCGCCGGGCGTCGGCGGGCGCCAGGGTGGCCAGGCGGTCCCGCAGCTCGTTCGAACCTGTCATAACGCGACCACCATTTCGGCGAAGCAGAACACACTTTCGCGCGAGGTTAAGTGGCGATGCTTTCGCGGCAGAGCCCCTGCGGCACCCCTAGGGGGTGATGCTCACGGCGTTTTCTTCGACCGGTTCGGGCGCGGGTGGGAAATCGTCGGCGAGAAACGGTTCCAGCATTCCCGGGGTGGCCGCGCGAATGAGCGCGAGGCCGTCGGCGAGCGCCACGTCGCGGATCTTGTAGCCGCCGCGGCCGGCGGGCACCAGGGCAACCAAAGTGGCCAGCCCGGCACGCCGCTGGGCGCTCGAGCGGTTGATGCCCCAGCCGAGGATGCCGGAGCGGTCCAGCAGCACGGTGCGCCGGGCGTACGTGCCGCAGCGGGTGACCAGGTAGCGGCCGAGCAGTCCGGAGCCGAGGTTGCGGTAGGCGTCGACCGCCGCGGCCAGCGCCACCGGCAGCAGCACCAGGGCGCTGATCCAGGCGAGGTGCAGCAGCACGTCGGTGAGCAGCAGACCGAGGATCACCAGCGGCGCCTCGATCACCGCGACGGCGGCGAGGGCCCAGGTGATCCGCCGGCGCAGCGCGGCGCGGGGTGCCCCGGCCAGGGTCAGCCCGGCCAGCAGGTCCGGTCGTTCGCCGAGCACGGCGGTGGCGACCCGCTCGGCCTCGGCCCGGGAGGCCGGCGGCAGCAGGGCGCTCTTCATCGACGTCGGCCGGTCGTCGGCGCTGCCCAGCCCGGTGGCCACCGCGTTGAGCCGGGCGCCGCGGGCCCAGCGCAGCGGCAGCGGTTCGGTGAGCTGCACCCCGCGCAGCCGGTCGCGGTCGAGCCACACCGACCGGGTGCTGAACAGGCCGCGGTGCAGCCGGACCGTGCCCGCGCCGGCGTGCTGCAGGCGGTAGTCCCACCAGGTCTCGACGAAGGTGGCCACCGAGGTCAGCGCGCCGAGCAGCAGCATCACCAGGATCGGCAGGACGATCGCGAGGGCCAGCGGCAGATCGGCGAGGGTGAACCACAGGTCGCGCAGCACACCGACCTCAGCCGGGTTGATCTTCAGCGAGTCGAGCAGCCGGGCGAAGCCGCCGACCACGACACCGACGCCTGCGATGCCCCAGAGCGTGAGCGGGGCGTAGCGCAGCCAGCGCCAGGTCAGCACGGCGAGCGCGGCGTCCCCGCCGGTCGCGTCCTGGGCGAGCCGGCGCAGTTCGTCGGCGCGCGCGACGGTCACGCCGTCGAGGGTCAGGTGCCGGCCGTCGCCGGCCACGTGCTCGCCGGTGCTGAACCGGACCGCGCGCAGCCCGAGCAGCCGGTACAGCGGGGTGGCGGTCACGTCGACGGTACGGATCCGGTCGCGGGGAATGGTACGGAAGCGCCGCAGGAACGCCCCGGAGCGCATCTCCACCCGGTCCGCGGTGATCCGGTAGCGGGTGGTGGCCAGCCGGACCGCGAACGCCGCCGCGATGACCAGGAAGCTGAGCAGGATCGAGCCGAGGGTGATCACCGCGGCGAGGTCGAGGTTGCCGCCGGTGAGCAGCAGGGTGAGCAGGATCGAGCCGAGCGGCGGGATCAGCCAGGTGAGGCTGATCGCGACCATCCGCGGGTGCAGCCGCTGCCACGGCGGCGCCGGGTCCGGCGTGGTCACTGCCCGTCTCCCGGGGTGGCCTGCGCGCGGCCGGCCAGGGTTTCGGCCAGCTGCTGGGCGAGCTTGCGGTCGAGGCCCTGGATGCGGATCGGCCCGGCCGCCGAGGCGGTCGTCACCACCAGCCCGGTCAGCCCGAACAGCCGCTGGATCGGCCCGCTCACCGTGTCCACGGTCTGCAGCCGGGCCACCGGTGCGATGCGGGAACGCTGCCAGAACCAGCCGGAGACCGCGTAGACCGCCTCGTCGGTGGTCTCCCAGCGGTGCACCCGGTAGCGCCAGATCGGCATCACCAGCAGATAGGCCAGCCCCAGCCCGGCGACGATGCCGAGGCTGAGCCCCAGCCAGGTGCGGGCCGGCGGGATCAGCGCGGTCAGCAGGGTGAGCACCGCGACCGGCGGCAGCACCACGACGGCGGCCTGCACGCTCCACCAGCCGAGGACGCGTCGTTCCAGCCGGTGACGGGGACGGCGCAGCTGTGGCGGGTCGTGGTCGGACACCCGGCCAGCATAGGGGCCGGACAATTTCCGGCCGTTGTGGGATTGCGCACTGGGGTGCTGCGGCCGGATAGGGGTTGCCGATTTCCGGGGCCGCCGATAGCAATTCGCAGGCCACGTCACAGCGCCTGCTCGAAATGCGGGGATAAACGACCGGTGAATGATTCGGAAACTGCAGGGACAATGCGTGTCGCGTGCTGGCAGCCCGCATGGGTGCCCGGCCGGGCGCACCGCGACGCCTTCCTGGCCCGGCTGGGCGCGGTCGCGGCGGACGCGGCGCGCGGCGGCGCCACGCTGCTGATCACGCCGGAGATGTCGGCGACCGGGTACCACCTGGGCCGGGCCCGGACCGCGGAGCTGGCCGAGCCGGCCGGCGGGCCGCTGGCCGACGCCGTCGGCGAGATCGCCGCCCGTACCGGTGTCGCGATCGTCTACGGCTGGCCCGAGCGCGACGGCGCCCGGATCCACAACAGTGTCCGGCTGGTCGACGCCGCCGGTACGGCCACCGTCTACCGCAAGACTCATCTGTACGGCGAGGGTGACCGTGCGGTGTTCACCGCCGGCGACGAGCTCGTGGTGCAGGCGCGGCTGGGCCCGCTCACCGTCGGCTTGCTGGTCTGTTACGACGTCGAGTTCCCCGAGGCGGTCCGGGCGCACGCGCTGGCCGGCACGGAGCTGCTGGTGGTGCCGACGGCGCTGGCGCGGCCCTGGGAGGTCGTCGCGCGCACCCTGGTGCCGGCGCGGGCCTTCGAGAGTCAGCTGTTCGTCGCGTACGTGAACTGGTACAGCGACGGCCCGGACGGCTACTGCGGGCTGAGCCGGGTGCTCGCGCCGGACGGCACCGCACGCGGCGGCGCCGGAGAGGGCGACACCGAGACGCTGTTGTTCGCCGACGTGGACCCGGCGGTGATCCTGGCCGCCCGGCAGGTCACGCCGTATCTGGTCGACCGGCGCCCGGAGCTGTACGGACCGGTCCGTTGACCACGTTCGCCGAGATCACCGCGCCGCCGGTGACCATGTTCGGCCCGGACTTCCCGTTCGGCTACGACCGGTGGCTGGCCCACCCGGACGGGCTGGGCGCCGTTCCCGCGGCCCGGCTCGGCACCCCGGTCGCGGTGGTCGGCGGGGGTGTCGCCGGGCTGGTCGCCGCGTACGAGCTGATGCGGCTGGGGCTGCGCCCGGTGGTCTTCGAGGCCGAGCAGCTCGGCGGCCGGATGCGCTCGGTCAGCTTCGAGGGCCATCCCGGCACCGTCGCCGAGCTGGGCGCGATGCGGTTCCCGCCGTCGGCCACCACGCTGTTCCACTACGTCGACCTGGTCGGCATCGGCACCCGGCCGTTCCCGAACCCGCTGACCGCGGCCACGCCGCACACCGTGGTGGACGTCAACGGCGACCGGCGTAGCGCGCACCGCAGCGACGACCTGCCGTCGGTGTACCAGGAGGTCGGCGACGCCTGGGCCAAGGTCCTCGAGGAGGGCGCCGACTTCACCGCGATGGAGTCCGCGATCCGCCGCCGCGACACCGCGACGCTCAAGGCGCTCTGGAACCGGCTCGTGCCGCTGCTCGACGACCAGTCGTTCTACGGTTTCCTGTCGTCGTCGCCGAGCTTCGCGTCGTTCCGGCACCGGGAGATCTTCGGCCAGGTCGGTTTCGGCACCGGCGGCTGGGACACCGACTTCCCCAACTCGATGCTGGAGATCCTGCGGGTGGTCTACACCGCGGCCGACGACCGGCACCTGAGCCTGGTCGGCGGCGCCCAGCAGCTGCCGCTGCGGCTCTGGTCGCACGCGCCGCAGGCCATGGCGCACTGGCCGGCGGGCACGTCGCTGGCGTCGCTGCACTCCGACGGTTTCCGCCCGGCGGTCTCCCGGCTGTCCCGCAGCGCCGAAGGCATCCGGGTGGAGACCGCGGACGGTCGCGCCGACTTCGCCGCGGCGGTCGTCACCCCGCAGGTACGCCTGCTGCTCAACCGCATCGACACCGCCGAGGACCTGCTGCCCGCCGACGTGTGGACCGCGGTGGAGCGCACCCACTACATGGGCGGGTCGAAGCTGTTCGCGCTGGTCGACCGCCCGTTCTGGTCCGACCGCGACGAACGCACCGGCCTGCCGGTGATGGGCATGACGCTCACCGACCGCGCCCCGCGCGGTGTCTACCTGTTCGACGGCGAACCGGGCGAGCCGGGCGTGATGTGCCTGTCCTACACGTGGAACGACGACTCGCTCAAGACGGCCGCGCTGCCGGCGGGCGAGCGCCTCGACGTGATGCTGCGCCACCTGCGCCGCGTCTATCCCGGCGTGGACATCGGCGGCCGGATCATCGCCCCGCCGGTCGCGGTGACCTGGGAGACCGAGCCGCACTTCCAGGGCGCGTTCAAGGCCAACCTGCCCGGTCAGTACCGCTACCAGCGCCGGCTGTTCACCCACTTCATGCAGCGCGACCTGCCCGCATGCCAGCGCGGCCTGTTCCTGGCCGGCGACGACGTGTCGTGGACCGGCGGCTTCGCCGAGGGCGCGGTGACCACCGCACTCAACGCGGTGTGGGGTGTGCTGCACCACCTCGGCGGCGCCACGCCCGCGACGAACCCGGGCCCGGGCGACGTCTTCGACGCGATCGCACCGATCGACCTGCCGACCGGCTGACGCACCGGCGCCGATTGCCGGCGGGCGGCGGTCAGCGACGCGGGCGGGCGGTCAGCGACGCGGGCGCACCAGTACCCGGCGCAGGTCGCAGAGCTCGACGGCGAAGGTGTCCACCGTGCTGCGCAGCCGGGAGAACATCGTGTCCGGCCCGGCCACCCAGAGCCGGTCGACGCCCTGCTCGCGCAGGCCGCGGACGGTGTCGAGCCAGCGGATCGGGCGCACGAACCCGTCGAGCAGCGCGGTACGCAGCGCCACCGGGTCGGTCAGCAGCGCGCCGTCCTGATACGACACGATCGGGATCCGCGGGGCCGCCAGGGTGTACCGGGCGTAGACCTGCTGCATCCGGGCGCGGACCCCGGTGAACAGCGATGCGTGCGCCGGCGGGCGCATCGTGTAGAGCGAGTAGCCGCCGGCCGCGCTGATCGCCGTCTTGAAGTCGTCCAGGGCGGTCTCGCGCAGCGACACCATGTGGAAGTCGGTGTCCAGCCGGCCGGAGATGTCGTGCCAGTCCAGGCCGGCCAGCAGTTCGTCGAGCCGGTCCGGTGGCACCCGGGTGAACGAGTGGGTGACGACGTCGCGGTGCTCGGTGGCGAAGTAGTCCTTCTCGGCGCGGGCGATCTCGTCGACCAGGCGCACCGTGTCGGCCAGCGGCAGCGCACCGGTGTAGGCCAGCGCGGCCCGCTCGCCGAAGCTGGGGCCGGCGCAGTACGCCGGGGTGGCGCCGTGTTCCCGCTGCGCCCACTCGGCCAGCGCCAGGCAGGCGACGAGCACCGCCACCTGGACCGGGGCGGCGTAGTCGTCGTCGGCGGGGGCGTCGGCCAGCGCGTCGCTCAGGTGGTAGCCGAGCACGTCGTCGGCTTCGGCCAGGCGCTGCCGGGCGTACGGATGGATCTGCAGGAAGGTGCCGAGGTCCTTGCGCCGCACCGGCGACAGTGCGGGAAAGACGATCGCGTCGCTCATGCCGGCACCTCGGCCGGCAGTTGCAGCGCGGCCCGTTCCAGCGCGGCCCGGTCGGGTTTGCCGTTGCGGTTGAGCGGCAGCCGGTCCAGCACGACGACCCGGTTGGGCTGTTCGTAGGCGGGCAGCACCGCGCAGATCTGCTCGCGCCACCGGGCCACGTCCGCGCCGGTCTCGTCCTCCACGAAGAAGGTCAGGGAGCTGCCGCGGCGCTCGTCCGGGGTGGCGATCACCTTGGTCGAGCAGCCCGCGGTCGCCAGCCGGGCCTCGATCAGCTCGGGGTAGAGCGTGTAGCCGAACCGGCGCACCGCCAGTTTGCGCCCGGCGACCTCGAGGTTGCCGTGCTCGTCGAGCCGGCCCAGGTCGCCGGTGCGCCGCCAGGTGCGCGGCGCCGGGTCCACCTGGCCGTCCGCGTCGAGGTAACCCTCCATCAGATCCGGGGAGTCGACCTCGATCTCACCGATCTCGCCGGCGCCGAGCGGTTCGCCGTCGTCGCCGACGATGCGCACGCCCATGCCGTCGACCGGCTGTCCGGTGGCGACCGGGTTGTCCGCGGTGGCGAACGCGACGTTGCCGAGTTCGGTGCTGCCGTAGCTGTCCAGCAGCGGTTTGCCGAACAGCGCGAGGTAGCGGGCGGTCACGGTGGGATCGAGCGGCGCGGCGCCGCTGCAGAACAACCGCACGGTACGCAGGTCGGCGGGCGCGCCGGGCCGCCGGTCGACCAGGTTCGCGAGAGTCCGGTACGTCGCCGGTGTCGCGTCCAGCACGGTGGCACCGGTCTGCCCGGCCATCCGCAGCGCCCGGTCCGGGCGCCGGTACGGGGCGATGACCAGCGAGCACCGCACCAGCCACGCGATCAGGACCATCGACAGGCCGTACTGGTGGGAGAACGGCAGCAGCGGCAGCAGCACGTCGTCGCGGCGGTGACCCATGTGCTCGGCGTTGCGTCGCAGGTTGTCCAGGAAACGCGCGCCGGTCTTGACGATGCCCTTGGGCGTGCCGGTCGAGCCCGAGGACCACATGATCAGGCCGTCCGGCAGGGCCCGCCAGACGTCCAGGTCGAGTGGGCCGTCCAGGGCCGGGCCGGTGCGGGCCGCGGCGGCGGCCAGCAGCTGGTAGACGTAGACCGTGCGGCCCTCGGCCGGCGGCACGGCGTCGTCGTCGACGATCGACAGCGCGGCGCCGGTCAGCCGGTGCACGCGGGTGGTCTCCTCGGCCTTGTCCTGGTGGTCGAGCAGCACGATGGAGGCGCCGGCGCGGGCCAGGCCGAGCAGCACGGTGACCCAGCCGGCCGAGTTGTCCGCCTTGAACAGCACCCGGATGCCGGGCCGGACCCCGAGGCCGGCGAGCACCTCGGCGACGCGGGCGGCGGTGCGTTCCAGCTCGGCGAGCGGCTGGGCGGAGTCGGGCGCGAACACTGTGGCCGTCATCGGACGGATGTCCTTCCGCGATACGGGCGGACGCGTCAGACCAGCGGGAACTTGAGCTGGCCGGAGGCGATCGGGTTGACGTAGTCGGTGCTGACCATCCCCGCCTTTTTCATGGCCAGGCCGGTCAGGCCCTCGAAGATGGCCCGGCGCGCGTTCATGGTCGTGGTGTAGCCGGGGTCCAGGTGCGGGGCGACCTCGACCACGTCGATGCCGATGACGTTGGTCTCGGCACAGATGCGCCGGAACGCCGGGAACAGCTCGCGCGGGGTCAGGCCGCCGGGTTCGGGGGTGCCGGTGCCCGGGGCGTACGCCGGGTCGAGCACGTCGATGTCGAGTGACAGGTAGACGAACTCGGGCCCGTCGAGCACCTCTTCGATGACCTTGTCGAGCACGGCGGTGAAGCCGGAGCGTTCGATCTCCACCATGAAGTGGGTCCGCAGTCCCTGCCGGCGCATCCAGTTGAACAACTGGTCGTCGGGCCCGGTCGGGGTGCGCAGTCCCACCTGGATGAAGTTCTTGCCGGGGATCTTCTTCTCCTCGATCAGCCGCCAGATCGGGGTGCCGTGCGTGACGCGGTGGCCGAAGATGTGCTCGTGGCAGTCCGGGTGGGCGTCGAAGTGGACGACACCGATCTTGTCCGGGCCGTAGAGGTCGGCCAGCGCGCCGACGCTCGCGATCATCAGCGAGTGGTCGCCACCGAGGATGACCGGGATGGCACCGGTCTGCGCGACCTCGGTGACGGTCGCGGCGATCGACGGCAGCGACTTCTCCACGCTGAAGATGTCGATCGCGGCGTCGCCGTAGTCGACGACCTTGAGCTGCTGGAACGGGCTGACCCGGGTACTCGGGCTGATCAGCAGCTCCGGGGTGTTGAACAGGTAGCGCTCGTCGGAGCGCAGCGCGCGGGGGCCGTACGCGGCGCCGCGGTGACCGGACGAGGAGTCCAGCGGCACGCCGAGCACCGCGACGTCGACGCCGCCGGCGCGCAGGTCGGCCGGGTCGAGGCAGACCGGCAGGCCCATGAACGTGGGGATGCCGGAGTAGGCGGCCTGCAGGAAATTGCGGCGCAGGTCGATCGGGCCGGGTTCGCGCGCCGGTGCCTGGGTGCGGTCGACCGGAATCTGCCAGTCCTCGCCCGCTCCGTTTTCCGTCACGCCACTTCCTCACCGTGAAAGCTGTCAGCGCCATTATCAAGCGCCTGCTCCGGACCGTACGTAATGCGGAATGACGGACCAACCCCAGCACACCCCCTAGCAGTTAAGACGCATTACTTCAGAGACCGTCCACGGTTAGATCAGCCGCAGGAAATCATCCGTTAAACTTTCCGTCCAAAAGAGACGTACGCGACATGGGAGCGCGCCCAGTTTTCGATGACCCAGAGCGATAACGCCTGCTCTCTCCGCATAATCTCCACCCTTTTTGCCCGGATACGAGATGATCTTGGGCCGATGCTTTTCGCCGTACGTACCCGATTTGCGACCCGGGCGAAGGTCCAAAGTTCACGGCTGCGTTGATTGCTCCACGCATCCAGCCGATGCCATACTCGCTGCGCCGTACAAAACCCGGAAATGATTCCGCAACGATGGCAACCGATACACCCCTATCGGTTGTCTATTTTTTCGTGCATACGAAGGAATGCGTCCCCCGCACCGCAACCCGGATAACGGGCGGTGACTTCTAGGAGAAGCCACGCATGTTTGTCGAACGACAGGAACAACTCGCCGCATGCGACGATGCCCTGGCGGCCTGCCGGGCCGGCGAGGGACGCGTCCTGGCGATCACCGGTTCGCTCGCCAGCGGGAAATCCACGATGCTGCGCGCCCTGGTCGACCACGCCCACCGGGCCGGCTACGCCGTCGTGCGCGGCACCGGCGCCCGCACCGAGCGGGAGCTGCCGCTGAGCCTGGTCAACCAGTTCTGCGCCGACCTGCCGTTCTCCGCCGAACGCCCGGACCTCGCCGCACTGATGCGCGAGGTGCACGGCGCGGCACTGCGCCACGGCCACACCCCCGGCCAGATGATCCCCGATCCCCTGCTGGGCACCCTGCTCGCGACGGCCGCGGCGGCGCTGCTGACCGGCGCCGAGCACACCCCGCTGCTGATCGCGATCGACGACCTGCACCACGTCGACCCGCTGTCGCTGCACTGCCTGCTCTACCTGATCCGGCGCATCCGCCATGCCCGGATCCTGGTCGCGGTGGCCTGCGGCGACCTCGTCGAGCCGTCCGACCCCCAGCTCTACGCCGAGCTGCTGGAACTGGCCGCCGGCCACCACCTCGCCCTGCCGCCGCTGACCCGCCGCGGCGTGGGCGAGTTGCTCGCCGACGCCCTCGGTGAGCGCCCCGGCGAGAGCCTCGTGCGGGCCTGCACCGAAGCCTCCGGCGGTAACCCGCTGCTGACCAGCACACTCATCGCCGACCTGCGCGACGCCGGCGGGCCCCACCTCGACCACGACGGTCAGGTGCAGCCGGGCCGCGCGTACACCACCGCGCTGCGCCGCTACGTTGAGCGCTGCGACCCGGTCCTGCGCAAGATCCTGGCGGCCGCCGCGCTGTTCGACGGCACCCCGCCGGCCGATGCCCTCACCCTCGCCCGCCTCGCCGAGGTCGACACCGCGGCCGCCAGCCGCACCCTGGCCGCCCTGCAGAGCGCCGGGCTGATCAGCGACGGCCGCCTGCCGCACGCCGCCGCCCGCCAAGCCGTGCTCGACCAGCTGCCGCCGGCCACCGTGACGGATCTGCACCTGCGCGCGGCCCGGCTGCTCTACGAACAGGGCGCGGCGCCACTCGCGGTCGCCCGGCACCTGCTCGCCGCCGGCCGCGCCCCGGGCTGGGCCGCCGCGGCGCTCGGCGTCGCCGTCGACGGCCTGCTGGCCGCCGGGGACACCGCACCGGCGGTCGCCCTGCTGCGCCTGGCCCACGACGGCGCGGCCGACGACCGGCAACGCGCCGCGCTCAAGGTCGACCTGCTGCGGGCCGAGTGGCGTGGCGACCCGGCCGCCGCCGGGCACCGCCTCGATCAGCTGATGGCCGTCGCCCGGGCCGGGCAGCTGAACGCGGCCGGCCGGATGGTCGTCGCGCACTGCCTGCTCTGGCTCGGACGCAGCGTCGAAGCCGTCGAGGTGCTCGACGGGATCACCCGCGCCGACACCGACGCGGTGTTGCGCTCCGAGATCCGGCTGCTCACCGCATGGATCCGCTTCACCACACCCGGCCTGCTGCGCGACGAGGCACCCACCCTGCTCCCGGCGGGCCGCAGCACCGAGGTGACGGCCAGCATCCCGGACGCGCTGGCGCACACCCTGGACACCCTGCACAAGGGCCCCACCAGCGCGGGAGTGCTGGTGGCCGAGCAGGCCCTGCAACGGTCGCCGCTGTCCGGGCGGACCCTGACCGCCATCGCCGCGGCGCTGACCATCCTGATCCACGCCGAGCATCTGGAGACCGCGAGCCTGTGGACCGAGCGGCTGCTGAGCCAGGCCGGTACGCACGCCGCCCCGTCCTGGCAGGCCCAGCTGCTGGCCATCCGGGCCGAGATCGCGCTGCGCACCGGCCGGCCCGCCGAGGCCGAACGTTCCGCCGAGGCCGCCCTCGCCGCGATCTCCCGGCAGAGCTGGGGCCCGGCGATCGGCTACCCGCTCAGCACGCTGATCCTGGCCCACGTCGCCCGCGGCCGGCTCGCCGAGGCCGGCCGGCTGCTCGACGACCCGGTGCCGGACAGCATGTTCGAGACCATGTGGGGCCTGCTGTTCCTGCGCGCCCGCGGCAGCTACTACCTGGCCGGCGGCCGCGCGCAGGCCGCCCTCGACGACTTCACCACCTGCTGGGACCTGACCGCCGGCTGGGATCTCGACCTGCCGTCGATCGCGCCGTGGCGCGTCGACGCCGCCCACGCCCACCTGCGCCTCAACCAGCCGGACCAGGCCCGCGCGCTGGCCGAGAGCCAGCTCACCCAGCTGCCCCCGGAACCCAGCCGGGTCCGCGCCGCGACCCTGCGGGCCCTGGCCGGCACCGTGCCGCTCGGGCAGCGCCCGTCGCTGCTGCGCGAGGCCGCCGAGATCCTGCGCGCCTGCGGTGACCGGCTGCTGCTGGCACACACGCTGGCCGACCTCGGCGAGGCGCAACGGTCGCTGGGCGACTTCCACCGCGCCCGGATGACCGTGCGCCGGGCGTACGACCTGGCCGGCGACTGCCAGGCCGACGCGCTGCGGGCCCGGCTGCTGCCCGACGTCGACGACGTGGTCGCCGACAGCAGCGACCGCAGCGACGCGGAAGCGCTCGGTTCGCTCAGCGACGCCGAACGCCGGGTCGCCACCCTGGCCGCGCAGGGCAGCACCAACCGGCAGATCGCCACCCGGCTCTGCGTCACGGTCAGCACCGTGGAACAGCACCTGACCAAGATCTACCGCAAGCTCGACGTGGCCCGGCGAGCGGACCTGCTGATCAAGCTCGGTCCGCGGATCAGCAACGTGGCCTGACCGCCGTGGAACCGTTGTCAGTCCAGCACCCGGCGCAGCACACCCGGCGCGCCGCCGCGCTGGCGCCACTCGCGGGGGTAGCCCACCGACACCTCCTCGAAGCGGACGCCGTCGTACCAGGTCGTGCGGGGGATGTGCAGATGGCCGTAGACCGCCGCCGCGGCCCGGTACTTCACGTGCCAGTCGGCGGTCAGCTCGGTGCCGCACCACTGCGCGAACTCCGGGTAGCGCAGGATCCGGGTGGGCTCGCGGACCAGCGGCCAGTGGTTGATCAGCACGGTCCGCAGGCCCGGGTCGACGGCGTCGAGTCGCCGCCCGGTCGCGGCCACCCGCTGCCAGCACCACTGCTCCCGGTTCGGGTACGGGTCCGGGTGCAGCAGGATCTCGTCGGTGCACACCACACCCACCTCGTACGCCCGGGCCAGCGACGCCTCCTTGGTCGCCAGGCCCGGCATCCGGAACGAGTAGTCGTAGAGCAGGAACAGCGGCGCGACGACGGCCGGGCCGCCGTCGCCACGCCACACCGGGTACTCGTCCTCCGGCGTGACCACGCCGATCGCCCGGCACGCGTCGACCAGTTTGCGGTAGCGCGCCTCACCGCGTTCCTGCTCCGGATCGTCGCGTGGCGTCCACAGCTCGTGGTTGCCCGGCGACCAGATCACCTTCGCGAACCGGCCGGCCAGCAGCTCCAGTGTGCGCACCACGTCGGCGAAGACCTCACCCACGTCGCCGGCGACGATCAGCCAGTCACCGGGGTCGGCCGGTCGCAGGCCCTCGACGATCTCCCGATTCTCGGCGTAGGACACGTGGAGATCGCTGATGGCGTACAAACCCGGGGTGCTCACCGCAGCAGGGTAGAACCGGCGCCCGGCGCCGCACACCCCTGCCGGACCCCGGTCCGGGCGTGTCCGTCGATCGATGGACACGGCTGTCGCTCGGCCGGATCTCGCGGCCGCCCAACCCACTACCGGAGGCTGACACCGTGACAGACGCAGTACGGGTACGTGGCCTCCGCAAGCACTACCAGGGCTCCACCGCCGTCGACGGGGTGGACCTCGACATCGCCGAAGGAGAGATCTTCGCGTTGCTCGGCCCCAACGGCGCCGGCAAGACCACCACGGTGGAGATCCTCGAGGGGTTCCGCAAACGCGACGCCGGCGAGGTACGGGTGCTCGGCGAGGACCCGCAGCGGGCCTCGCGGCGCTGGCGCTACGGCATCGGGCTGGTGCTGCAGAGCGCCTCCGACATGGCCGACATGACCGTCGCCGAGACGGTCCGGCACTTCGCCCGCTACTACCCCGACCCCCGGCCCGCCGACGAGGTGATCGACCTGGTCGGGCTGACCGCCAAGGCCGGCGCCAAGGTCCGCACGCTCTCTGGCGGTCAGCGCCGGCGCGTCGACGTCGCGATCGGCGTGATCGGACGGCCCCGGCTGCTGTTCCTCGACGAGCCGACGACCGGCTTCGACCCGGAGGCCCGCCGCCAGTTCTGGGCGCTGATCCGCCTGCTGTCCGAGCAGGACGCCACCACGATCCTGCTCACCACCCACTACCTCGACGAGGCGGAGACGCTGGCCGACCGGGTCGGCGTCATCGCCGCCGGGCGGATCCTGGCCGTCGACACCCCGGCCGAGCTCGGTGGCCGCGCCAGCGCCGAGGCCGAGGTGAGCTGGCTCGAGGACGGCACGCACCGCACCCTGCGTACCGCGGAGCCCACCGCGGCCGTACGCGAGCTCGCCGACCGGCTCGGGCCGGAGATCCCGCACCTCGCCGTGCGGCGGCCGTCCCTGGAAGACATCTACCTCGACCTGATCGGAAGCCCCCAGTGACCGCGCCGACCACCGCACGCCCCGCACCGATCGAACGCACCCTGCGCGAACCCTCGGTCGTCTCGCTGTGCGCGGCCCGCGCCGGCGTCGAGCTGCGCCAGTTCTTCCGCGAACGCACCGCGGTCATCTTCACGTTCGCGCTGCCGGTCGTGCTGCTCGTGCTGCTCGGCTCGATCTTCGACCAGCAGATCGCCGGCAGCGGCATCCCGGCCAGCCAGCTGCTGGTCGCCGGCATGATCGCCGCCGGCATCGGTTCCACCTGCTTCGTCAACCTGGCCACCAGCATCACCAGCGACCGCGAGGACGGCACGCTCAAACGGCTGCGCGGGGTGCCGATGCCACCGATCGCGTACTTCGCCGGCAAGATCGTCCTGGTCCTGGTGACCGCGGCCGCCGAGGTCGCGATCGTGCTGGCCGTCGGCATGGCCTTCTACGACCTGCCGCTGCCGTCCGACGCCACCCGCTGGGCCACCTTCACCTGGATCCTGCTGCTGGGCGTGATCGGCTGCGCCCTGCTCGGCACGGCGATGAGCAGCGTCCCGCGCTCGGTGCGCGCCGCCGCGCCGATCGTCAACCTGCCGTTTCTGATCCTGCAATTCGTCTCCGGCATCTTCATCGTGCCGCTCACGACGCTGCCGCAACCGTTGCAGCAGATCGGGGCGCTGTTCCCGCTCAAATGGATGGCGCAGGGGTTCCGCTCGGTGTTCCTGCCCGACTCCGCGGCCGCCATGGAGCCGGCCGGTGCCTGGGAGCACGGCCGCATCGCGCTGGTCCTCGGCGCCTGGTGCCTCGGAGGGGTGATCCTGTGCCTGACCACGTTCCGCTGGCAGGGCCGCAAGGACGGGTGACCGCGCTGCCCGCGCCCGAGGAGTGGCTGCGCTGGCAGCCGCTGTGGGACGCGTACTTCGTCGTCGCCGCACTGGGCAGCATCGCGGCCGTGCTGCTCACCGGGGAGCCCGCTCCGGTCCGGCGCGCCGCGGCCGCCGGGCTGCTGGCCGTGCTGGTCGCCGCGCACCTGCTGCTGGGCCGCCGATTGATCCGGGCCGCGCGCGGCAGCCGCACGGCCCTGCTCTACCAGCTCGCCGTGGTGGTCGTCTTCACCGCCGCCGTGCTGCTCGCCCCGGCCAGCGCGTTCATCCTGTTCGCGCTCTGCGGCCCGGTGTTCATGACGGTCGGCCCGGTGGTCGGCACCCCGGTGGTGCTGGTGCTCAACCTGGTCTGGCTCGCCGGCGCGCCGGCCGGGGCGCTGCTGCCGGTCGCCGTGGCCGGCGCGGTCCTGTCGGTGCTGCTCGGCGTGTGGGCGAGCTCGATCATCCGGCAGAGCACCCAGCGCGCCGAGCTGATCCACGAGTTGCGGCGCACCCGCTCCGAGGTGGGCCGGCTGTCCTACGAGGCCGGCCGGGTCGCCGAACGCGAGCAGGTCGCCGACGCCCTGCACGACACCCTCGCCCAGGGCCTGTCCAGCACGATCATGCTGGTGCAGGCGGCCGGGGCGACGCTGGACACCGACGCGGAACGGGCCCGGTACCTGCTTGCGCTGGCCGAGGCGACCACCCGCGACAACCTGGCCGACGCGCGGGCGCTGATCGCGTCGCGCCCGCTGCCCGAGGCCGCACCCGCCTCGCTGGCCGACACGCTGGGCCGCGAGGTCGACCGGCTGCGCGACGTGCACGGCATCGACGCGCGCCTGCGCATCGACGGCACGACCGACCCCGGCGACACCGCCCTCAACGTCGACCTGCTGCGGCTGGCACAGGAGGCCCTGAGCAACGTCCGCAAGCACGCGCACGCCGGCCGGGTCGACGTCACCCTCGCCGCCGGCGACGACGGGATCCGCCTGGAGATCAGCGACGACGGGCGCGGCTTCACCCCCGGCATCACGCCATCCGGGCACGGGTTGCCGCTGATGCGGCGCCGGCTGCACGCGGTCGGCGGGCAGTTGCACATCGACTCGGCGCCCGGCACGGGCACCCGCATCCGGATCCAGGTGCCCGCGTGACCATCTCCGTCCTGCTGGTAGACGATCACCCGGTGATCCGGCTCGGCATCCGCGCCATGCTCGACCACGACACCGGGCTGACCGTCGTCGGCGAGGCGAACTCCGGCGCGACCGCGGTCGAGGCGGCCCGCGAGCTGACGCCGGACGTCGTGCTGATGGACCTGCGGATGCCCGGCGGTGACGGGGTGAGTGCCACCGCCACGATCCGCGGCGAGCTGCCCGGCACCCAGGTGGTGATCCTGACGACGTACGAGTCCGACGGCGACATCCTGCGCGCCGTCGAGGCCGGCGCCGCCGGATACCTGCTCAAGGACACCTCCCCCGGCGACCTCACCCAGGCGATCCGGGCGGCCGCGCGCGGGGAGACCGTACTGTCGCCGTCGGTCGCCGCCCGACTGATGGACCGCGTGCGCCGGCCTCGGCCGGACACCCTGTCGCCCCGCGAGACCGAGGTGCTGCGCCTGGCGGCCCGGGGACTCACCAACGCCGACATCGGCCGCGCGCTGATCATCACCGAGGCCACCGTGAAAACCTACTTCGTCAGGATCTTCGCGAAGCTCGAGGTGTCCGACCGCACCGCCGCGGTGATGGCCGCGACGCACGCCGGCCTGCTCGGCTGACCAGCCGCGACAGGGGTTCGCTACGGGTGCCGCCGACCCCCGGCGACACCCACCCTGTCGCCATGACGGTCGATGATCTCGAGGGGTCCGTCGCTGTCGCGGCCGACGCCCGCTCGCCCCTGGTCCGCCTCGGTCACCTGCTCGACCCGGGCAGCATCGTGGCCCTGCACCCGCCCGACGACAGCGGCGTGCTCGCCGTCGCGGGCGCGGTCGGCGGCCTGCCGGTGTACGCGTACTGCACCGACGCCACCCGCATCGCCGGTGCGCTGGGTGCCCGCGGCGCCGATCACATCGTGGCGGCGATCGAGGCCGGTGTCCGCGACGGCCGGCCGGTGCTGGGCGTCTGGCACTCCGGCGGTGCGCGCCTGGCCGACGGCGTGAGCTCGATGCACGGCATGGCCCGGATGTTCGCGGCGATGACGGCCGCCTCCGGGCGCGTACCGCAGCTGTCCGTGATCGTCGGCCCGGCCGCCGGCGCCGCCGCCTACGGCCCCGCCCTGACCGATGTCGTCGTGCTGGCCGGCACCGGCCGGATGCTGATCACCGGACCCGACGTGATCCGCAGCGTGACCGGCGAGCAGGTCGACCTGGTGACCCTCGGCGGCCCCGAAGTGCACAGCCGTACCTCCGGCGTCGCCCACGTCGTCACCGCGACCGAGGCCGAGGCGTTCGCGGTGATCCAGCGGCTCACCGCGCTGCTGGGCGACCCCGGCACGATCGACCCGGCGCTGACCGCGACGCCGACCGACCTGCTGGCGCTGCTGCCCGAGCGGCCCCGCCGCGCCTACGACGTGCACCCGCTGCTGACCGCGCTGCTCGACGACCTGCCCGACGGCGGCTCCAGCCTGGTCGAACTGCAACCCCGGTGGGCGCGGAACATCGTGGTGGGTCTCGGCCGGTTCGCCGGGCGCGCGGTGGGCGTCGTGGCGAACAATCCGGTACGCAAAGGCGGCTGCCTCGACTCGCTCAGTGCCGAAAAAGCATCCCGATTCGTACGCATGTGTGACGCGCTCGGCGTCCCGCTGGTGGTCGTGGTCGACGTGCCCGGCTACCTGCCCGGCGTCGACCAGGAGTGGGGCGGTGTGATCCGCCGCGGCGCCAAGCTGCTGCACGCCTTCGCCGAAGCCGTCGTCCCGCGCGTGACCCTGGTGACCCGCAAGGCCTACGGCGGCGCCTACATCGCGATGAACTCCCGTGGCCTGGGCGCCACCGCCGTGTTCGCCTGGCCGCAGGCCGAGATCGCCGTCATGGGCGCCGAGGCCGCCGTCGAGGTCCTGCACCGCAAACGCCTGGCCAGCACCGACCCGGCCGACCTGCCGGCCCTGCGCACCCACCTGATCGCCGAACAGACCCGCACCGTCGGCGGCGTCGACCGGGCCGTGGAGCTGGGCATCGTCGACGCCGTGATCAACCCGTCCGACACCCGCCGAGCCCTGGCCGAGGCCCTCGCTACCGCCGCTCCCCGCCGCGGCACCCACACCAACATCCCGCTCTGACCGCGACCGTCTCGACCGTGCGCGCGTCGGCACGCCACTCGTGGTCATCTCCCGGTCGAGGCCGTCATCGGGCCGGTGCCTGACCGTGATCTGCTGCGGGCAGTGAGCCGGACTTTCGTACCACTTCGTCGTGCGCTTTACCTGGCGCGATCAAACCGGCGATAGCGGCCGGGTGGACGACGTGGGGAAAGTGCCCGCCCGGCAGGATTGTCACCCGGACCTCGGGGATGATTGACCGCAGCCATTGCAGGTACTGCTCGGGAGGCTCCGTCGCCGTTACCCAGTGATAGTCGATCCCGTTCGCGGCGATGGTCTCCAGTTCCTGCCGCCGCTGGCCGTCGATCGCCGCGTCGGAGCGGTGCAGGATCTCGTCCCAGTATCCGAGCAGCAGATCCGGCCGTGGATCTGTTGCGGTCTCGACAAGTCTGCGGCCAGGTTCCGGCAGCGACTCGACGCCCATCTCGGTGAGCATGCGATTCCAGAACTGCTTCCATTCTGGGCCGCGCAGCATTGGTTCGGCGGCGCGGACGGTAGCGAAGAAGGTGCCGGGACGCAGAAACTGGTCGAGGTTGAGGACGGCTGTCGCGGGGAATCGTGCCGCGTAGGTCGTGGCGATGATCGCGCCGACGGAGTGGCCCACCACGACGGGTTTGGTGAGTCCGGCGGCGACGACCTGTTCGTGGATGATGTCGGCGACCTCGGTCATGGCGTATGACGGTCGCCGGGGCGAGGTGCCATGGCCGGGAAGGTCCACGGCGAGTACCCGGCAGGCCGGACCGAGCTCGTCGCGGAGTGGCTCCCAGGTGCGGTGGTCGTAGGTCAGGCCGTGAAGCAGCAACAGGTCGGGCATACTCCTGATGCGTAACAAGTCGTGGAACGAATTGTTCGTCGTGTGGGTCATACCCGCCAGTGCCGCGGTCCGCCGGGTGCCGGGTGGTAACGGAAATAGCTGCCGGTCCGCAGGGATGCCCGCAGGTGGACCGCGACGAGCGGAGCGGTTGTCTCGAGGCGGCTCAGCACGGTGCTCAGCGCCCGGGTGGCATTGACCCGGGCGCGTTCGCCCTCGGAGCTCTGGCGCCTCGATCTGACGCCGGTCCCGCTTTGGGTGCGCAACTCGGTGACGAGCGCGGTGCGTTCCTGGGCCAGGGTTTGCGCTCGTGTGACGTCGCCGGCTCGATCGGCGGCGTCGAGTTGTTCCTCCAGCGTCGCCAGCCGACGCTGGTAAGCGCGGCGGCCGGCCGCGTCCAGCACCGGTTCACCGGGCGGAACTCGCAGGCCGGACCCGCCGGCGATCAGGTCCAATGCGGCTATCTCCTGTCCGGGAGACATCAACAACGTCCGCAGGTAGTGCAGTCCCCGGACGTCTCTGAGGCGAACGGTTTCGGTTCCGGCCTCCAGACGCCATTCGGTGCCGTCGCGCAGTAGCCGCCATTCGTCGCCTGCCGCGACCGCCGCGAGACCGAGGCGGCCCGCGATGGAACGCGACCGTTCTTGGTCGCCTGGCTGGTCGCGGATGGCGAGGGTCGTGGCCAGCCAGGGCAAAGCGCCGAGTCGTTCCTCGAGAATCACGGCCTGATTGAGGTGCGCCAGGGCCTGCTCGGACCGTCCGAGTCGTCCGGCGAGACGCCCGAGGTATTCGTCGACCGGCCCGGCGATCGTGTTCGCTCCGCCCCAGACGACAAGCCTGCCCTGGTACGGCGTCAGCGCGTCGTACAGGTGCTGTGCCGAGGCCGGATCGCCGCTGCGGGCCGCCACCAATGCCAGATCGGCGACTGCGCCGAGCCATCGGGGACCAGTTCCGGCAAGCACCGCCGGCAGCAGCCGGTCGAGTTCCAGCAGTGCCTCATCGTTGCGGCCGGCCTCGGCCATGACCCGAGCTGCCGTGGCCTCGAAGAACTGTCCGGGCAGCCGCCGTGCAAGTTCCTGCAGCGGCGCGATGTGCTGATCGGCCTCATCACGCAGCATCGCGAGGCGTCCGGTCAACGACGCGGTCAGCCGCACGGTGTCGGCCAGCCCGGCCCGGCGACCGGCTGTCGCCACCTCGGCGGTCAGCGCTGCAGCGAGGTCGAAACGGCCGCGTACCAAGGCAAGCTCGGCTTGGCGCGACAGGACCACGACAGCGGCCTGCGCGTCGCCAGCGAGCTCAGCCGTTCGGGCATACGTTGTCAGGACTGCCTCAGCCGCTTCTAGATCACCCAGCTCTACCAATGCCGTGAACCGCCAGAACAGGCCCCGCAACTCGGCTGAGGGGTCGCCAGCCTGGCGCGCAAGCTCGACGATTTCGGATGCGGAGGCGAGCCGGTCTTGGGCCGCCGCCGGATCCCAGAGTGCGTGCAACCGGCCGTCTAGAACTTCGGCCAGTGTCCCGGCGTCCCCGGCCCCGCGGGCCAGCCGCACAGCTTCGGCCACGAGTTCCCGGCGGCGGCGCGCCGCTGAAGGGTCATAGAGCAGTTCTCGGGCAAGCCGGATCAGTAGGCGGGCACGGACCCCGGCCGGGCGAGACTGCGCGGCTGCCGATTCGAGCAGCCGGATCAGTGCGACGTCGGGAACGAGGAACTCAAGGCGAGGCAGCGTGTTCAATGCCAGCGTGACGATGGCGTCGTCGTCATCGCCGACCGTCGCCGCGAGGTCGAGCGCCGGACCAGGTAGCCCTCCGGTCACCAGCCAGACTGCTTGCACCACTGCGGAGGGCCGGCCGGTCAGCAGCCGACCGAGCTCCGTCTTGGTCAAAGGGGCGAGCCGGAAATGCGGCTCGGTGGCATCCGTTGCAGTGATCAGTACTGCCGCGCCGTCGGCGGCGAGTTGGTCCGGGTGGTCGATAGGTGCACCGATACCGTCCAGGACGACAAGGCGGGGTCCGGCAGCGCCGGTGGCGGTCCGAGTCACCGGCAGACCACGCGATCGGGCGGCGGCTATGGCGGCATCGGCCAGCGCGGTCTTGCCAGACCCACGCGGCCCGACGACGACCAGAACCGCGCCGCTGCCACGCGACGATCGGTCGAGAAGGCCTTCTATCGCGGCAAGCTCGCGACGTCGGCCGATGAGTTCCATCGGGCGAGCGTATGTGCCTGCCATCGAGCGCCGTTGCCGCGCGTGCCTGGCGGTGGCGGAACGGCGGACCAGCCGTGACGTCGGTGACGGGCTCCGGTGCGCGCCCCGTCGGAGCCGGCATCCGGATCGGCGCGGCTTCGACGGGCTCGAGGTGCTGTCTCACTCCGGTGGGTGGACGGCCGCTTGGTCAGCGGGTGGTCGCGGTGAGTCTGGTCTCAAGGATGAGTACGTACCGCGAGACGGAGGCGGTGCCTTGTTCGGACAGGGTTTCGTGGGCCAGCAGCGCCCCCGTGCCGGGGTCGAAGATCAGCAGTTCCTGGTAGGCGTACGGCGGCTGGTAGGTGACGGCCACCCCGGCCCGGCCCGCACGGTCGAGGACGGGACCGCGCCAGGAGTAGCCGGAAAGCCCGGCGAGGAGGCGCAGTAGGTGGGCCCTGGTCGCCCGGGGAACCGCATAGTCGGTGTACAGCTTGGTCAGCCGGTCGGGCACGTTGCTCGGCTCGGCGACGTCGAGCGCCGAGGACAGGGCTGCCGTGCCGGTGGGCAGTGGGGGCCGGTTCCAGGGCGCCGAGTTGCCCTGTGAGTCGGCGCGCTGGTCGAGAAAGTCGTGGTGGGCTTCGAAGTAGGCCCGCGAGGCCTCGTCGCGGTACTGCGCGGGCAGGTGCTTCCACACCCATCGGCCCGCGCCGTCTGCTGCGAACCAGTTGTAATGGTCGTCCACGGCAGCTTTGTAGTAGCGGCCGCCTTCGGCGCCCGCGCCGAACGTGCCCCACTCCTGGACGTGGTGGAAGGTGTAGAGGCCGGTCACCGTGTCCCAGGGCGCGTCGCCGATGCGGTCCGCCAACTCGCGCAGGTGCTTCGCGGCGGCCGGCGGGTGGTCGGGGATCGCGTACGCGACGGGCCGCACCACGAGGCCGCCGCCGGTCGGCAGGGTTGCCGGAGCGTCGTGGTCGCGGTGAACGGCAGCCACCGCCGTGGCCGCCGCCACCACGGCCGCGGACGCCAGGACCAGCCTGCGCCCGACCCGCGGTGCGCGCCGTGTCGTGTCACCGGCCTCCTGCTCCGCCTTGACGATCAGGTCGTGGGCGGCCAGCAACGGCGGGGGTACCGGCAGGCCACGCGCCGGGTCGGCAGGGGCCAGCAAGGCACGTGTACGTTCGCTGAGCATTTCGATCCTCCTCACAGCGGCACCGCCGCAGGGTTGTTCATCGGGTTGCCGCACGCTGTCATCGCGGCGGCGAGCCGGCGCCGTGCCCGGTGCAGCCGGACCGCCGCGGTCGCCCGGCTACAACCCAGCACGACGGCCGCCTCGGGCAGGCTCAGTTCCTCCCAGCCGATCAGGCGCAGCATTTCCTGATCGTTGTCGGTCAGCGTGGCCATGGCCGCGCGCAGGTCGACGACGGTGTTCACCAGGCCCACCTCGTCCGCGACGGCGGTGTCGATCTGTGGGGCCGACGTGGCGCGTTCGGTGCGGTAGTAGTTGGCGAGCAATCGCCGGGCCACTCCGTAGAGCCAGGGCAGGGCATGGCCGGGTACGTCGAGCCGGCGCCGCCACGCCACGACGAAAACCTCCTGGGCCAGTTCACGGGCGCTGTCCACGCTGCTCAGCCTGCGCATCCCGTAACGGGTCACCGGGGCGTGACAAGTCGTGTACAGGTCAGTGAACCAAGCTTCGCCCCGGACATCGGGTGCTTTCATCGGTCTCCCTCATCAGGCACGTCACGCTCTCATGAACGTTTGTGTCCCCAGGCGGCCGATGATTACCGGTATTCCACATCGATCCGTCCGGACTGGCCGCGTGCTCGTTGATCGCAGCTGCGGCGGGAGATGCTGGCGGCCTACGGATCAGAAGGGAAATGGTCTTTTGTTTCCCGTCTTCGCGCTGCTCTGCCCGGTTACGCCGCGGGCCGGGACCGGCGGATCAGGCGGCCCGCCTCCCGGGCGATGTAGAGGCCGTAGGCGGTGGTGGCCAGGGCCGCACCGACGGCGACGAATCCGGTGACCTGAGCGAGCGGGGCGCCCGCGACCAAGGCCACGATTCCGGCCAGCCCGACCACGGTTGTCCAGGTGGCCAGGTACAGGTCGATGGTGCGCTGGAAGACCCGGGCCATCGGGTAGAAGTGCAAGCCGACGATGAGCGCGATGGCCGGGACCACGTAGCCGGGGTGTCCGCGACTTCCTCCAGGACTGCACCGCACCCGAGCAGCCACAGCGACCCATGCCACCACCCTCGATCCGCAAAGTCACCAGCTGGATCTGCCGACGCCCGGACAACCTGAGCGACGACGACCGGCGTGCTCTGGAGGCCGTGCTCACCGCTGTCCAGAACTACGCCAAGCCCATCAACTCGTCCGCGACTTCGCCGCGATGATGGCCCGCCGCACCGGCAATACGACCCTTACCACCTGGATCGCCGGCGCCATCGATACCGGCCTGCCGGGAATCAGCACCTTCGCCCGGCATCTCACCGCTGACATCGACGCGGTCACTGCCGGCCTCACCCTGCCGTGGAGCTCCGGCCCCGTCGAGGGCAACGTCAACCGGATCAAGATGCTGAAGCGGCAAATGTACGGCCGGGCCAACTTCGACCTGCTCAGGAAGCGAGTACTCCTCGCGTGACCGTCAACCGGAGCCGTCTCGGTTCCCCGAAAGTGGGCCAGAACCCAAATACAACCGTCATAGCCAGCCCAGATCAGCAGGCCGACCACGGCCAGGCACCACAGTGACTCGCACAGGAACGTCGGGTGGTAGGTGGCGATGTCCGGGGTGTCGGCGGGGCGGGATCGATCCGCAGACCCCACGGCAGAGTGGTGGGGCCGCCGAACAGTTCCTGGTTGAACAGTTGCCCCAGCGGCCGATCGCCTGCGCCAGCACCAGGCCCGGAGCGAGCGCATCGGCGGACGCGGTCAGCCGGACTCCCGGCGCGGCGGCAGCCGATCCATGCCCCGAGCGCGCCAAGGGCGACCGCTCCCCAGATGCCCAGCCCGCCGTCCCAGATGTAGAGCGCTTTGATCGGTTGTCTGCCTGCGGCGAAGTACAGTTCGAGGTCGGTGAGCACGTGGTAGAGGCGCCCACCGGCGATGCCGAACGGCACTGCCCAGCCCGAGATGTCCAGGACCTTTCGGCCTGCCCGCCGCGGGCGATCCACCGTTTGCGGGTGACCAGCACTGCGACGAAGATCCCGGCGAGGATGCACAACGCGTACGCCCGGATCGGCAGCAGGCCCAGATGCCACACCCCGCGAGCCGGACTTGGGATGACGGCAAGGGTCGGGTCTCCTCCAGCCTGGCGGCGGGCGTACACAGCTCAGACCGATAACCCTCTCACTTCTCCGCGTCGCCACCTCCGACGGGGTAAGCCGTGAGATCCGATCCGCCCGTCGGCGCGCCTCGCCCGGGCGGCGGATGTCGACGCAGACCGGAAAACCTCTCGGGTTCCG
Source organism: Actinoplanes awajinensis subsp. mycoplanecinus (assembly GCF_001509495.1). Lineage (NCBI taxonomy): Bacteria > Bacillati > Actinomycetota > Actinomycetes > Micromonosporales > Micromonosporaceae > Actinoplanes > Actinoplanes awajinensis. The sequence continues at coordinate 30,321 of NZ_LLZH01000303.1, forward strand.
CGGTTCGCAGTTCGCGCCACCGGCCAAGCAGCCCGTCCCGGCGCTGGCCGTGGGCCTGGTGCGGGGTCTTCGCCCGTGGTCCGTGTTACGACGCCAGCGGGGCCAGCAGGTCGCGCAACTGCCCGGCAGTGGGGACGCGGCCGGCGAGCAGGACCTGCTCGCCGACGACCAGCGCCGGGGTGGTCATCACCCCGTAGCCGGCGATGCTCGGAAAGTCGGTGACCTTCTCGATCTCGGCGGCCACGCCGAGCGCTTCGACGGCCTGGCGGGTGGCGCGTTCGAGCGCGACACAGTTGGCGCAGCCCGGGCCGAGCACTTTGATCAGCATCTGAATCTCCCGAAGGGTGAGCGCCTCGCTGTCAGGCGAGGAGGAGGTTGAACAGGTAGCCGACGGCGATGATGCCGGAAGCCGTGACCGTCACGAAGGCCGCCAGCAGTGGGGGTTTGAGGACGCGGCGCAGCAGGATCAGTTCGGGCAGGCTCAACGCGACCACGCTCATCATGAACGCCAGCAGCGTGCCCATCGGCAGTCCCTTGTCGTGCAGTGCTTCCACGAGCGGCATCACCCCGGCGGCGTTGGAGTACAGCGGCACCCCGACCACGACGGCGACCAGAACCCCGAACGGGTTGTCCGGTCCTGCGTAGCGGGCGAAGAAGTCCTGCGGCGCCCAGCCGTGGATGACCGCGCCCAGCCCGATACCGAACAGCAGGTATGGCCAGATCCGGCCCAGGATCGACCGGACCTCTTCTCGGCCCATCTGGACACGTTGACGCAGGGTCAGCCCGGCGGTGGAGTCGATGACCTGCCCGCCCAGGCGGGTCTGGAACACGAACGGTTCCACCCACCGCTGCACGCCCAGCCGGCCCAGCACCCAGCCGGCCAGCACCGCGACGGTCAGGCCGGCGGCCACGTACAGTCCGGCGATGCCGGGGCCGAACATGCCCAGCAGAAAGGCGATCGCGACCTCGTTGACCAGCGGGCTGGCGATCAGGAACGACAAGGTCACCCCGATCGGCACCCCGGCGGCGACGAACCCGATGAACGCCGGTACCGCCGAACACGAGCAGAACGGGGTCACCACCCCGAGCCCGGCGGCCAGCACGTTGCCCACGCCCTCACGCCGGCCGCCCAGCAAGGCCCGGGTGCGTTCCACGCTCATGTACGAGCGCAGCACGGCGACCACGAAGATGATCCCCACCAGCAGCAGAACGATCTTCACCGTGTCGTAGAGGAAGAAGTGCATCCCCGACCCCCACCGTGACCCGGGATCCAGACCCCACCACCGGTACACCACTAGGTCCCACCACTGCCCGTTGACCTGGTACGCGGCCAGCCACACCGCGAACACACCGGCCCCGGCCGCTGCGCCCATGACCGTTCGCCGCCAACCCGAAACCGGGCGTTCCGCACGAACGATCTGCTCGCTCACCGGGTCACCGCCTCGTCCACCGAAGGATCCGCGCAGGCGTACCCCGGCGCGGGCAGGGCCCGGTGAAGTTGCTCCGGCAGGTCCGCCACGATCGTGTAGTAGACCCGGGTGCCACGCCGGGTGGCCCGTACCAGCCCCGCCTCGCGCAGCACTCTCAGGTGGTACGAGAGCAGACCGGTGGGTACGGCGGCGACCGGCTGTAGTTCACATACGCACCGGGTGGCTCCGTCGGCCAAAAACGCCAGCAGCCGCCACCGCACAGGACTGGCGATCGCGCCCAACAGGGCTGCAGCCGCGACGGAGTCTGCTTCAAGAAAAGTTTGACCAGCCACGTCTCGAGCGTGCGTCAGGGCCAGCCGGGTCGTCAGGGTCGAAGGTCAGCACTGTTGCGGACGTCGAGGCCCCTGATTCCCGTGGCTGCTGGTTCGGGACGGCTCAGTTCGCCGCATCGTACGGCGAGCAGGGTTCGTGCGGTGAGGCCGGCGGTGAGAAGGCTGACCATGCCCAGGGTGAGTGCGGCGGCGGGCCGGTATCCGCTCAGGCCGGACTGGGCGGCGGCGAGGAACGCCGCCGTCAGCGCAGCAAGCGGGAAGGTGTACGCCCACGCGGACAGCGTAAACGGCAGTTTGCGGAGCCGACCCGTTTGCACGGTACTCAGGAGTGCCTGGAAGGTGGCCAGGTGCAACAGGATCCGGGCGGCCGGGTCGGTGGCGGCTGCGCCGAGGTGCAGCCAGGACAGGTACGCCACGGCGGGCGGGGCGATCAGAATCGCCAGGGTCGGTGTGAGCTGCGGCGGGAGCGGCCCGTGCAGGAGCAGGCGGTTGAGAATGATCGGGAGCAGGGTGAGCCAGTAGCCCAGGCCGACGGCGAAGAAGTACCAGGGCACCTCGGCCGGGGCGTGCGTGGTTCCGGCGAGTGGGACGACGAGGTTGTCGACGATTGGGATGCACCAGGCCGGGTGGACGTGTCCGGGTTCGAAGCGTGGATCGGCGATCAACGTCCGCAGCACGTGCAGGGTCAGGGCGAGTTGGGCCACGCTGCCGGCCCACCACAGCCCGGCCGACAAGGGCCGGGACGCGTCGAGCAGCGCGGCCGCGAGGATGAGCGCGGACACGGGGATGGCGCGGAGAACGCCAGCATCACCGGGTGGCGCCATCCCTGGCGGACGGTGGCCGGGCGCCGGAACGCTTTCGTGGTATCAGCGGTGCCAGTCATGGCGAAGGCGGTGAGGGCGGGCCAGGCCAGGATCCGGCCCGGGAGCGGCGACAGGGTGAAGGTGCCGGCGACGCGTTGCCGGGCCAGTGCGGTCCCGCCCAGCCCCATCACCGTCGCGAAGACACTGACCGGCAGGTGGGCCAGCCCGCTGGATGGGTGAGTGAGTGTGCCGCCGATCGGTGCCGGTGCCGTGCCGGTGGTCATGTGGGCACCCCATGGTGGTCGGCCGACGGCTCATCCGAAGGCAGGTCCGACGGCCGTGCGGCCGGGCCGGGCGGCACGGGCCCGGTGATCTCCGTCTGCTGTATCGGGTGGGTGTCCGGCAGAGTCGCGGACCGTCGGTGCCGGCGGGCGAGGGCCAAGGCCGTGCCGGCAGCGGCAAGCACGGTGGCGCCCACCCACAGGATCGGATTGGTGGAGAAGCGGGAGGGGAGTTGCTGGGCCAGGACGAAGGCGCCCATGACGGCGACGAACCAGCCGAAGGCCTTACGCAGGATCACTTCGGGGATTCGTCCGGCGAGTTTCCCGCCGGCGAGGCTACCAAGGATGGCGGCGACGGCGACGGCGGCGAGGGGCCAGTTGATGTGCACGGTTGAGAGGTAGCCGGCCAGGCCGGCGAAGGATTTCATGGCGATGACCAGCAGCGAGGTGCCCACAGCGACGGGCATGGGGAGCCCGCCGAGCAGGGCAAGGGCAGGCACGACCAAGAAGCCGCCGCCTGCGCCGACCAGGCCGGTGATAAGGCCGACGACGATGCCGTCGGCGATGACGTGTAGTACGGGCAGTTCGTGCGGTACGGGCTTGCCCGGTTTGGGTCGGCGGCCGCGGATCATCGCGATCGAGGTGGCGAGCATCATCAGCGCGAACCCGGCGAGCAGGACGGTGCCGGGGATGTGGGCCGCGAGCCGGCCGCCGGCGTAGGCGCCGGTCATGCCGGCCGTGCCGAAGATCAGGCCGGTGCGCCAACGGACCCGGCCGGCACGGGCGTGCGGGAGGACACCGACGGCGCTGGTGGCGCCGACGACCAGCAGGGAGGTGGCGATGGCCTCTTTCACGGGCAGGTCGGCGACGTAGACGAGCAGGGGTACGGCGAGGATGGAACCGCCGCCGCCGAGCAGGCCGAGGCTGACACCGATGCCCACGGCGAGCACAACGGTGAGCACGAGTGTGGCCGTCATGGCCGACTCCCGGTGTCGCGCAGTTGCCCGACGATGGTGGTCAGGTCGCAGCTGTTGGTGCCGCGGTTGTACGGCAGCTTCGCTAAAAGCATGCCCATAGCGCAGGTGTTGGTGAGCGCCGCGACGGTCAGCCCGGCGCCCATCAGCGCGGCTATCCACTGCAAGCCGGGCAACAGCAGGGAACCGAGGACGCTGGACGCGACGATGAGGCCGGCGACGAGGCGGACCTGCCGTTCCAGGTCCCAGCGGGTCCGGCCGTGGTTGACCGGGGCGTCGGTCTGCTGCCAGGCGGTCATGCCGCCGTTGAGGATCTTCACGTTGGGTAGGCCGGCCTCGGCGAGGGTCTGGCCGGCCTGGATGGCGCGGGCGCCGGAGCGACAGACGAGCACGACCTGGTCGTCGAGGTGGGTGCGGAACTCGGTGCCGTGCTCGCGGAGCAGGTCGAGCGGCACGTTGTAGGCGCCGGGGATGTGTGCTGTCTCGAACTCCCCCGGGGTGCGTACGTCCAGGATGCGGACGCCGCCACGTGTGGCCAGTAGCTCGCGCAGGGTCGCGGCGTCCACGCCGGCGGGGTTGGTGACATCGGGCGAGGTCATGGCTCCTCTTCGGATCGGGTTTCGGGCAGGGTGGGTCGGCCGGACCGGCGGGTCGGTCCGGCGCGGCGGCCGGGCGGGTCAGTTCGCGGCGAGGGCGAGCAGGCCGCTGGCGTGGGCCTGGTCGAAGTCGTCGTCGACGGCGACGACATGGTGGCCGTGCGCGGCCAGCAGCGACGCGGCGATGCTGGCGCGGTAACCGGCGGCGCAGTGCACCCAGACCTCGCCGCCGGGTACGTCGGCGAGACGGCCCGGCAGGTCGTGAAGCGGGATGTGCAGGGCGCCGTCGATGTGCGCGCTGCCCCATTCGAGGTTGCGGCGCACGTCGAGGACGGTGACGTGCCGGTGGTGGCGGATCAGGGCGAGGTCGGCGAAGGTGGCCCGAGGGATCGTGGCCAGGTCCTCGCCGCCAGCCCACTGGTGCGGGGTGCCGGTGGCGTGGGCGGCGGGCCGGTCGATGCCGATGCGAACCAGTTCCCGCTGGGCCTGGGCGATCTGGTCGGGGGTTTCGCCGAGCAGGGTGAGCGGGGTGCCCCACGGGATGAGCCAGCCGAGGTAGGTGGCGAAGCTGCCGTCGAGGCCGAAGTTCAGGGTGCCGGCCAGGTGCCCGGCGGTGAACGCAACCCGGTTGCGCAGATCGACCACCCATTCCCCGGCCGCGATGCGTTTGCGCAGTTGCCCGGCGTCGGCTCGCTCCGGTGGGGACAGGTCGGGTGCGGCCGGGCCGGCGGTGTTGGTCGCGGCCATGTGGGCGTAGTAGGCGGGCCAGGCGTCCAGGCCGGCAAGCAGTTCGTCGACGAAGGCCTGTTCGTCGTGGGTGAGTGCCGGGTTGATCAGCTTTTCCGAGCCGATGGTGGCGGTGGTCGCGTCGCTCTGGGTCGCGGAGCAGAAGCTGCCGAACCCGTGTGTCGGATACACCCCCGCCTGGTCGGGCAGTTCCGCGGCGAGGCGACGGGCGGAGGCGTACTGGTGCCGGACGAGGGCGTGGGTGTGACCGGGGCCGAGTAGGTCGGGCCGGCCGACCGAGCCGTACAGCAGGGATCCCCCGGAGAACACCGCCACCTGCTCGTTGCCGGTCTCGAGGGCGTAGGCCAGGTGGGTGAAGGTGTGTCCTGGGGTGGCCAGGGCCCGTACCCGCATGGTGTCGCCGACCGTGATGACGTCGCCGTCGCGGACCGGGACCCGGTCGAAGGTGACCGGGTCGTCGGCGTTGACATGGTATGCGGCGCCGGTCGCGGCGGCGAGGGCATATCCGCCGGTGACGTAGTCGTTGTGGATGTGGGTCTCGAAGATGTGGGTGATCCGGACGCCCTCGCTCGCGGCGACGCCCAGGATCCGGTCGATATCACGTTGCGGGTCGACCACGAACGCGACCCGGCCGTCGTGGACCAGGTAGCTGCGGTCGCCCAGGGTCGGGGTGTCGATCGGCACGATGTATGGCACGGCAGAGATCTCCTTCGTGGATGGTTAGGCGGCGGCGTGCATGCCGCGGGTCACCGGGTGGCCGGAGCGGGTCCACGCCCCGGTCCCGCCGGCGACCGACCAGGCGTCGACGCCGGCGGTTGCCAGGAAGCCGGCGGCGGCCAGGCTGCGGTTGCCGCTGGCGCATACGACGTAGACCGGCACATTCCGCGGTAGGTCGCTGACGTGCGAAGACAGCTGCCCGAGCGGCATCAGCCGGGCGCCGGGCACGTGGCCCTCGACGTACTCGGACGGCTCCCGCACATCGATGACGACCGCGCCGTCGCGGTGAGCGGCGGCGAAGGTCCTCTGGTCAATCTCGCGCATCTCGCACTGCTCCCTCTCGATTCGTATACCCCCAGGGGTATCTAATATTTACGATAGCGCGGCGGCCGGCGGTCCTGTCAACGTCGTCCGGGATACCTCACGCCCGGCCGCGGAGCAGGCCGTGCCAATACAACTGCGGCAGCCCGTAGCGCTTGAGCAGGTACATGTCATAGCGCGGGCGCATGGTGTCGATGAACGGGAAAGTGGGACGCGGGGTGAGGGTGTAGTCGAACTCGGCGAGCAGCATCCGGTTGTGCGCGGTGACCACCGGGCAGGAGGTGTAGCCGTCGTACCGGGCGACCGGTGGCTCGCCGCGGCGGGCGGCGAGCACGTTCGCCGCGACGACAGGTGCCTGTTTCCCGGATCGCCGCGCCGGTCTTCGACGTCGGCAGGTCCGCCGCGTCGCCCAAGGCGAACACGTCGGGCCAGTCCGGGCTGCGCAGGGTGTGTTGGTCGACCCTGAGATAGCCGTACGGGCTGGCCGGGTCGGCGAGCGGGCCGTCGCGGATCCAGTCGGGGGCGCCCTGCGGGGGTGCGGTGTGCAGGACCTCGAAGTCGAGTCCCTCCTTGGTGCCCGCTGTGATGTCGAGCAGCACGGCACGCCGGTTCGGGCCGTCGACCTCGGCCAGTTCGGTGTTACGGCGGACTTCGATGCCGTAGCCGGCGGCGACGCGTTTGAGGACCTCGCCCCAGTCGGTCGGGCTGAACATCGCCGCGGTGGGCAACACCATGATCAGCCGCATCCGGTCGATGCATCCCGTGGCGGCGCCACCAGTCGGCGGCCAGGTAGGCGATCTTCTGCGGGGCGCCGGCGCACTTGATCGGGCCGGGCGGGGTGACGAACAGTGCCGTGCCGGACCGGGCTTGCTGGATGAACTGCCAGGTCCGCGGGGCGAGGTCGACACGGTAGTTGCTGGACACCCCGTCGCGGCCGAGCGTTTCGGCGAGCCCGGGTATCGCGTCGAAGTTGAGTTGGATCCCCGGCGCCAGCACGAGCTTTTCTTAACTGACCAGGCTGCCGTCGCCGAGCGTGACGGAGTGCGCGTCGGGATCGATACCGGCCGCCCGGTCGCGGATCCACCTGACTCCCGTGGGGATCACGCTCGCCTCGGGCCGGACCGTCTCACAGGTCTCGGCCAGTCCGGCGCCGACCAGCGTCCACAGCGGTTGGTAGTAGTGCAGGTCGGCGGGTTCGACGACGGTCACGTCGGCGACTCCGGCACGGCGTAGGCGGGCGGCGACGCTGATCCTGGCCAGGCCGTCGCCGACGATGACCACCTCGTGCCGGCTGGCACTCACCGTTCCGCTCCCCGATCGGACTGAGTCGCCAGGTACCAGTCGGTGAGCTTGACGTCGTGGTCGGCAAGCCTCGCGTCCAGCGCGGCCTCGGTGCGGGGCGCGCCGAGCACGACGTCGTCGCCGGGCCGCCAGTTCGCGGGGCAGGACACGCTGTCGCGGTCGGAGGTCTGCAGCGCGTCGATGAGGCGGAGGATCTCCGGCATCATCCGGCCGGCGTTCATCGGGTGATACAGCACCGCCCGGACGGTCTGCTCCGGGTCGATGACGAACACCGCCCGTACGGCGGCGGTCTGCGAGGTGTTCGGGTGCAGCATGCCGTAGGCGCGGGCCACCCGCATGTCGAGGTCGGCGATGATCGGGAACGGGATGCGCACGCCGAGTTTGTCGGCGATCGCCCGGGTCCAGGCCGGGTGGCTAAAGACCGAGTCGATCGAGTTGCCCAGCAGCGCGGTGTTACAGGCGGCGAAGTCGTCGACGAGTTCGTCGCCTTCGCCGAACTCAGTGGTGCAGACGGGGGTGAATTCGGCCGGGTGGCTGAATAGCACCAGCCACCGCCCGGCGTAGTCGGCCAGGCGTACTCGTCCGTGGGTGCTGTCGGCCTCGAAGTCGGGTGGCGGGTCGCCGATCCGCGGCAGCCCCGCCGGTACGGCGATCTGGGAAGTGTCGATCATGGTGAGATTCAGCTCCTCGCTACAGACGTTTTGGGGGTGGCCGCCCCGGGTTTGGGCGGTAGCGGCCATCCGGTCGGGGCGGGTCAGGCGGTGACCGGCTGGTGGGCGGCCTGCCAGGCGAGGTAGCCGCCGAGCAGGTCGGAGACGTCGGGGTGGCCGCCGCGGTGCAGCAGGCTGGCGGCGGCCGAGGAGCGGTAGCCGCCCTGGCAGTAGACGACGACGGCCCGGCCGGTGGGGACCTCGCCGAGGCATGCGGGTAGCTGGGCGAGCCGGATGTGCATCGCCTGGTCGACGGTGCCGGCGGCGACCTCGCCGGGATTGCGCACGTCGAGCACGACCGGCGGGTTCTCGCCGGCCAGAGCGCCGCGCAGTTCGGTCACGGTGAGCCGGCTGGCCCGTACGATCTGCTCCGGTTCGGTCAGGAACGCGGCTTCCGGTTCGCGCAGGTAGCCGGCCACGTTGTCCGGCCGATGCGGGCGAGCTGGGTGACGATCTCCTCTTCGCGGTCCTGGGCGGCGATGACCAGGATCCGCTGGTCGGGTTTGACGACGGTGCCGGCGGTTTCGGCGAATCGCCCGTCTGCCGGGACGTTCAGCGAGCCGCGCACATGCCCGGCTGCGAAGTCGGGGGCGTCGTGGGTGTCCAGGACCACGGCGCCGTCGGCCCGGGCGGCCAGGAACTCGCCGACGCTCAGCGGAGGAGGTTTGGCGACGTCGAACAGGGCGTGCTGCCGGCGGTTGAGCACGGCGTCGTGGACGAAGTAGCCCGGTGCGGCCGGTTGCCCCTCGGTGACCATCGTGAGGAACTGCTCGGCGGTCATCGGGGCGCAGGCGTAGTTGGTGGCGCGTTGCTCACCGATCGTGGAAGCCCGTTCGGCGGACAGGTTCTTGCCGCAGGCCGAGCCGGCACCGTGCGCGGGCAACACCCGGACCTGGTCGGGCAGGGCCATCAGCTTGTGCTGCACGCTGTCGTACAGCATCGCGCCGAGTTGCTCGGCGGTGTGACCGAGCGAGGCGAGCAGGTCCGGGCAACCCACGTCGCCGATGAACAGCGCGTCCCCGGTGAGCACCGCGTACGGCACCTCGTCTGTGGCGTGCTCGTAGACCAGGACGCTGATCGACTCCGGAGTGTGGCCCAGGGTCTCCATGATCTGCAACGTGACGTCGCTCAGGCTGATCCGGTCGCCGTCTGCCAGCTTGCGGATCGGGTAGTCGGCCTCGGCGCGCTGCCCGGAGCCGATCCAGGCGCCGGTCTTCGCGGCCAGTTCCAGGTGCCCGGCGATGAAGTCGGCGCGGAAGTGGGTGTTGATCACGGCCTCGACCCTCAGGCCGTGCGCGGCCGCGTCGGCCAGGAACTCGGCGATGTCCCGGCGCGGGTCGACCACAATGGCGTGGTGGGTGGTCTCGTCCGCGATCAGGTAATACGAGGCCTGGGACAGACAGTCCAGGTAGTACTGGGTGAAGATCACATGCGCCTCCACGGCATGTGGTACGGGTGAGTTCCTACCCGACGAAGAATACCCTCCTGGGGTATATGGAAGGCGTCGTACCGAACGCCTCCGATTCTTGGGACCAAGGTCTTGCCGTTCTCGCCGCCACGGGTGATGCCGGCCATATACCCCCGGGGGTAGCATGGGTACTCGGACGTGGGACGAGGGAGTGTGTGATGCAGGTCGACGAGACCGCCACCGGCGACGTGATCAAGCGGCTGCGCCGGGCCGAGGGCCAGATCCGCGGTGTGATTGGCATGCTGGAAGAGGGCCGGGACTGCGCCGAGGTCGTGATGCAGTTGGCCGCCGTCTCCCGCGCTTTGGACCGGGCCGGCTTCAAGATCATCGCCAGCGGTCTGCAGCAGTGCTTGACCGCCGACGAGGGCGAAGACCAGAGCGTCAACCTGGAACGGATGGAGAAGCTGTTCCTGTCCCTGGCTTGATCGAGGTCGTCCGAACGCGGCGGGCGGTGGGATCCACGGACCCCACCGGCCCGCCGCGTTCGGTAGCGTTCAGCGTTTGGCGGCTGCGGTCTTCGCGGCGATCTCGGCTCGGACGTCGTCCATGTCGAGGGCCTCGACGGCAGCGATGACCTGCTCCAGCGCGGCGGCCGGCAGCGCGCCGGGCTGGGAGAAGACCAGCACCCCGTCCCGGAACACCATCAGCGTCGGGATGGACGAGATACGCAGCATGCCCGCGAGACCGGCTTCGGCCTCGGTGTCCACCTTCGCGAACACCACGTCCGGATGCCGCACGCTGGCCTGCTCGAAGACCGGCGCGAAGCGCCGGCACGGGCCGCACCAGCTGGCCCAGAAATCCACCAGGACGATGCCGTCGCCAGCCACCGCCTGCTCAAACGTGTCGGCCGTCAACGCCACTGTTGCCATCTGAACCCTCCTCGACAGATACCCCTGTGGGTATACGTTTCAACGGTACGGCGACGCCGAGGTATTCCGCCCGACCCGATGCTCCCGTCCCGAACGGGACTTAGTCCCCTACGCCGCCGTTCGCTCCGCCGATACCGTGGGGGGTATCAGAGATCGGTGGGAGGTGGCGTGATGCGACGACTGCTCGTCCTAGGCGCCGGCACGGCAGGCACGATGGTGGTCAACAAACTGCGCCACCGGCTGGCCCGCACGGACTGGCAGATCACCGTGGTGGAGCCCAGCGACACGCACTACTACCAGCCGGGATACCTGTTCCTGCCGTTCGGCATGTACCGCGCGGAGCAGGTGGTCAAGCCGACCCCGCCGCTGATCGCCGACGGCGTGGAGCTGATCCGCGGCGAGGTCGACCGGGTGACCGCGGTGGACAACCGGGTCCTGTTGTCCGACGGCCGGTCGCTGCCGTACGACTACCTGGTGATCGCCACCGGCGTCACTCCGCGGCCGGACCAGACTCCGGGCATGCTCGACGGCGGCCAGTGGCGCCGCAGCATCTTCGACTTCTACACCTACAACGGCGCGCTGGCGCTGGCGAAGGCGCTCGACGCGTTCGAGGGCGGCCGGCTGGTCGTGCACATCACCGACATGCCGATCAAATGCCCGGTCGCGCCGCTGGAGTTCATCTTCCTCGCCGACGCCTACCTCCGGCAGCGTGGCATGCGGGACCGGGTCGAACTGGTCTATGCCACTCCGCTGCCCGGGGCGTTCACCAAGCCGGTCGCGTCCGCCCGGCTCGGGTCGATGCTCGACGACCGGAAAATTACCGTCGAGCCGGATTTTCTGGTCGAACGTGTCGACGGCACCACGCTGGTGTCGTATGACGAGCGGGAGATTCCGTTCGACCTGCTGGTCACCGTGCCGTTGAACATGGGCGCCGACTACGTGGCCCGTTCCGGGCTGGGCAACGAACTGAACCTGGTCCCGGTCGATCGGCACACCATGCTCGCCAGGGCGTACGACAACATCTTCGCCCTCGGCGACGCCAACGACATCCCGACCTCCAAGGCCGGGTCGGTCGCGCACTTCTCCGTCGACGTGTTCGCCGACAACTTCGTCGAGTACGCCGCCGGAAAGCCGATGACCGGCAGCTTCGACGGGCACGCCAACTGCTTCGTCGAGTCCGGCGACGGCAAGGCGCTACTGATCGACTTCAACTACGACACCGAACCCCTGCCGGGTAGCTACCCGGTGCCGTTCGCCGGCCCGTTCCGGCTGCTCGACGAGGCCGCCGTGAACCACTGGGGCAAGCTCGCGTTCCGGTGGATGTACTGGAACGTTCTGTTGCCCGGCCGGCCGATTCCGTTGCCGGCGCACATGTCGATGGCCGGCAAACACACCCCGAAATCCGAGGAGTGAGCACCATGCCCGTCACCACCATCGCCGGCCGCGACATCCACGTCGACGACGAAGGATTTCTGACTGTCTACGACGAATGGGATCCCGACCTGGCCAAGCAGCTTGCCGCGCAGATCGGTATCGACTTGACCGACGCGCACTTCAAGGCGATCGATTTCCTGCGCGCCGACTACGCCACCCAGGGCGAGACGGCCACGCTGCGCCGGGTCTCGACCGCCGGGGGCGTGCCGACCAAGGAACTGTTCACGCTGTTCCCCAAGAAGCCGGCCAAGAAGATGGCCTACATCGCCGGCCTGCCCAAGCCGCACGGCTGCGTCTGAACGGGAGTGCTGCCATGACAACCCAAGCCGCACCGGCGATCGTCCCGAACTTCGACGACGACGCCACCACCGGCCGCAAACTCGCCATCATCTGTTCCAAGGGCACCCTCGACATGGCCTACCCCGGCCTGATCCTCGCCAACGCCGCGCTCGGCGAAGGCGTCGAGACCCACCTGTTCTTCACCTTCTGGGGCTTCGACATGATCACCAAGTCGAGGATGGGCGACCTTAAGTTCACGATGCTGGGCAACACCGCCACCCACATGCCGCAGGGGATCGGCGGCCTGCCCGGGATGACCGCGATGGCCACCCACCAGATGAAGAAACAGATCGCCGAGGTCGGCGTCCCCGAGGTGCCGGAGTTCCTCGAGCAGATCGTCGCCTCCGGCGGTCACCTGTGGGCCTGCCGGATGTCCGCCGACATGATGCATCTGGCCGAGGAGAACCTCTACGAGGGTGTCGAAGGCATCATCAACGCGGCCGACTTCATCGAGAAGACCGACGGCGCCCAACTGCTGTTCATCTAGGAGATCGTCATGACCAGCGGACAGGTGAGCGTCGGCCATGTCGACGGTGACGTCTACGAGATCCACGTACGCGGACATCGCCTCACCGTCGACCAGCCAGTCGAGGCCGGCGGTACCGACAAGGCAGCCACCCCGACCGAGCTGTTCGCCGCCTCGCTCGCCGCATGTGTGGCGTTCTACGCCGGCCGGTACCTCGACCGGCACGGCCACGACCGCACCGGACTACGCGTGCACGCCGCCTTCGACATGGCCACCGACCGGCCCGCCCGAGTCGCCGCGATCCGGATCACCGTCCACCCACCCGCGGGCTTCCCCACCGAGCGCATTCCCGCGCTGACCGCGGTAGCCGGGCACTGCACCGTCCACAACAGCCTTGTCCGCGTGCCCGAGGTGGCCGTTTCCGTCAGGTAGGAGGCGTGATGAACATCGACCAACCGCGTTCGCGGGTGGTGAGCCGGCGATTGCGTCGCGCCGCCGGCCAACTGCGTGGGGTGATCGGCATGCTGGAGTCAGGCCGGGACCACGAAGCCGTCCTGCTCCAGGTCGCCGCGGTGTCCCACGCCGGTCGCCGACCCGCCTATCTGATCATCGCGGACCAGTTGCGGCAATGCTCGGCTGCCGGGCACCGCCAGAGTGTGACGCTCGCTGAGGTAGAGCGGGCCTTCCAGAACGTCGGATAGCTCAGGGACACAGGAAGCTGGGGAGGGCACGAATCATGTCAGGTGCGGTCCTCGTCGTCGAGGACGATCGGGAATTGCGGGAGGTCGTCCGCCGGTACCTCGAACGTGCCGGCCACACGGTGCACACCACCGGCTCCGGTGCTGAGGCATTGAGCCTGCTGGAAAGCGGCGGGGTCGGTCTGGTCGTCCTCGACCTCGGCCTGCCCGACGTGGACGGCCTCGAGGTCCTGGCCGCCGCTCGCCAGGGCCAGGAAATCCCGGTGGTGGTGCTGACCGCGCGCAGCCAGGTCGAGGACCGCATCGACGGGCTCCGGCGAGGCGCCGACGACTACGTCACCAAACCGTTCAGCCCGACAGAACTCGTCCTACGGGTCCAGGCCGTCCTGCACCGCGCCCAGGGCACCAGCGGCGCGGCCGAGGTAGCCGCGTTCGGCGGCGGACGGCTGCGGATCGTCGAGGTGCGACACGAAGCACACCTCGACGGCGCCGAGCTGGAGCTGACCCCCACCGAGTGGGGGCTGCTGACCGCGCTGGCCGCCGCCCCGGGCCGGGTGTTCTCCCGCTACGAACTAGTCAACCAGGTCCGCGGGTACGAGTTCGCCGGCTACGAACGCACCATCGACTCGCACGTGAAGAACCTACGCCGCAAACTCGGCGACCCCGGCGGCGAGATCGTCGAAACCGTCCTCGGCGTCGGATACCGGCTCGGGTGGTCCCGTGATCGCTGACCGGTGGTTCCGCAGCCTGCTGGGCAGCCCACTCGGGCGTCGGCTGCTCGCCGCGTTCCTGTTTGTCGCGCTGTCCTCGGTCGCCGTGCTGACCGCCGCCGCTCTGGTCGGCACCGCCCAGGGTTTGACCAGTGCCCAGCAGAGCGACCGCCGGGCAGCCGCGGCCCGCACCGCCGAAGCCGCGTCCGTCGCCTACGAGCAGGCCGGCGGCTGGACCGGCGCGGACCTGACCGCCGCGTCGGCGATCGCGGATGCCGCCGGCGCCAGGCTCATCGTGCAGGACGACACCGGCCAGATGGTCTGGCCGGGCCGGGGAATGGGACCGGGAATGCAGTCGATGCACACCGGCGCCGCAGCCGTGGTCGAGGCGCCCGTCGTCGCCGACGGGCAGACCGTCGGCAGCGTCCGGCTCGCGTTCACCACGACCGCCACCGCCGGGCGGGCGGTGGCCTGGTCTTGGGTGCTCGGCGCCGCCGCCGTTGCACTGTTCACCGCCCTGGCCGCCGCCGGCTACGTGACCCGGCGACTGACCCGCCCCCTGCAGGCCCTCACCGGGGCCGCGCGCCGGTTCGCCGCCGGGGAACCTGGTGCCCGCGCGGCCACCGGCGGCCCCGGAGAACTCGGTGAGCTCGCCACCGCGTTCGACACCATGGCCGATGACGTGGTTCGCGCCGACCAGATCCGGCGCAGCCTCGCCGCCGACGTCGCCCACGAACTGCGCACCCCCCTCGCCGCCCTGCAGGCCGGGCTCGAGGAACTCCGCGACGGCCTCCGCGAACCGGACACCGCACGCCTCGTAGCCCTGCACGACCAGACCCTGCGACTCGGCCGAGTGGTGCAGGACCTCGCCGACCTGTCCGCGGCCGAGTCAGCGGCGCTGTCATTGCACCGCACCGACACCGACCTGGCCGAGATCGCCCGCACCGCCCTCAGCGCGCACCAGGCCCCGCTTGACGCCGCCGGCCTGCACATCGACACCGACCTGACGGTCGTGTTGCCCGTGCACGCCGACCCAGATCGGCTGCACCAGGCCGTCACCAACCTGCTCGCCAACGCCGCCCGCTACTGCCACCCCGGCGACCGCGTCGCCGTCCGCGGACACCGCAGCGGCGACCTCGCCGTCCTAGAGATCGCCGACACGGGCCCCGGGATCCCCGCGGACGAGCTCCCACACGTCTTCCAGCGGCTCTGGCGCGGCCAGCACGCCAGGTCCGTCGCCGGCTCCGGCATCGGCCTCGCCGTGGTCCGGGAACTGGTCACCGCGCACGGCGGCACCGTCTCGGCGGCCTCACCCACCGGCGGCGGCACCACCATCACCATCCAACTCCCGCTCGCCCGCACAGCCTGGGCAGATCGATAGGTTGCCGCTCATGACGTGGTTTCCGAGGCGGGCTGATCGTCCGCCGTTGCACGAGGTGGGCGAGCATCCCGACTACCGGTTCAGCCTCGCCAACGAACGCACTTTCCTCGCCTGGGTCCGCACCGCACTGGCACTGCTCGCCGGGGGTATCGCCGTCGTCCAGATCGTGCCGGACTTCACGATCCCCGCGGCACGGCACATCCTCGGTATCGTCCTCATCCTGATCGCCACCGCGATCGCCGTCACCAGTTACACCCGGTGGGAACGCCGCGAACGCGCCATCCGGCTGGGCGGGCCGCTCCCACCGTCGCTGCTACCCCGCCTGGTCGGCGGCGGCCTGGCGATCGTCATGCTGCTCGCCCTGGTATTCGTCCTCCTCGAAGCCGTCCAGGGCGGCCGATGACCCGCCCGTGGCCGTGCGAACCGGTCGACCCGGGCCTACAGACCGAACGCACCTACCTCGCCTGGCAACGCACCGGCCTCGCGTTCGCCGGCGTCGGCGCACTGCTACTGCGCAGCTGCTTGTCCGACGGCACGCTCCTCGCCGTACCCGGCGCGGGCGGCCTACTGACCGGAGCACTGCTGATCATCCGTGCACAGCGGCGCTACCGCGCCACCAGCGCCGCCGTCCGCAACGCCCACCCCACCTCCAACCGGCGACTGGTCGCCACAGTCGCCGCCGTTACCATCCTGCTCTGCCTCACCGGCCTCGGTGCCCTCCTGATCTGAACCCGAGCCCGCGGTGGCCCGCCGACCACACGGGCGACGGCGGCGAGTGTTACCCCGCCGCCGTCTTGACACGCCCTGTTACCGGTTCGACCATTTCTGGAACGCGGCCAGGTGATGCCGCGAGGCCATCCGCAGCTGGGTGTAGGCCTGCGTGACGTCGGGGGCGCTCAGCCCATCGAGGGCGGCGGTGAGATCGGCGATGTCGGTCTGCTCGACCGTCACGCCCGCCTGCAGCGCGGCGGCCTGGCTGGCTTGGCCCTGTGCCAGCAGCTTGTCGTAGGTCGCCTGCACCGCCGGGTCGCCGAACTGCCCGGCCGCTTTGCCAGCCGTCGGGTCGGCCACGCCGTACCGGGTCAGCAGGGTCCGTACCACGGCCAGGTGCCGGGTCTCCGAGGCGGCGATCCGGTCGAACACGACCACGTCGTACTTGCCGGCAAACGCCGTGTACAGGTCGTGCGCGAGCTTTTCCTCCTGTGCCATCGCGACCAGCGCCGCCTTCTGCTGCTCGGCGAGGGAACCTTTCGCGGCGTTGATCGCCGGGTCGAGGCAGGCGCTGGCCCCCATCATCCCGGAAGCGCCCATGCCATACCCGGAGCCCATCCCGTAGCCGGAGCCCATACCACCGCCCGCCCGGCCCGACCCCGGGGTAGCCGCCGCCACCGGTTGATACGCGAACGGACCCACACCGGCCAGCGCCGGCGCCGCCACCGCGGCCCCACCAAGACCGAGCGCACCCGCAGCCACCAGAACCGCCGCCCGGCGTGTCGCCTTCCTCATCGCTTCCTCCATTCATCGATCCAGCTGACACTCCTACCGTGACGCCATGATGTGCGGGCCAGATGGAACCGATGTGGAGAACCCATGGAGCTGATGCCTATGCCGGGACCATCGGCCTTGGCCGGTAACGAGCTACCGGGTCATCCTTGGGACAGGAAGCCCTGACGACTGCGGGAGGTTTCCATGTGGCAAGCACTGCGCGACATCGTCGACAACGTCAAACAATCCCTGGGGGTTGAGACTCCCGCCCTTCCGGACGCGTCGGCGGTCACTGACGCAGCTGGGCAAGCGGGTGAGGCAGTTACCACGGCGGCTGACACCGCAACGAGTGCCGCCACGGGGGCGGCGACCGCTGCCACCGATGCGGCGGCTAACGCCGCCGACGCGGTCACCGGAGTCGGTGAGCAGCTCACCAGCAAGGTGTCGGACTTCCTTGGTCGCTTCAGCGGCTGACCGCTCTCCGAGCGTCATCTGGAAAGGGCCAAGATCGTGCCGACACTCTCGCAACGCGTACGAGTCTTTCTGAGCAACCCGCGAGGCAGGCGACTACTCAAGCGGGGACAACGTCAACTCGCCAAGCGAGAGAACCAGCAGTAGGCAGCAGCACCCAATCGTCCGCGGTGCGCCGGCGGGGTCGGCGGGCCAACTCGCGACGATCGCGGCGGCGACGGCACGGCGGTGCACCACCAGCCGCAACGCCCGGGCGGCCTGCTCCTCGGCCGCGCGAAGGACCCGGTCCGGCACCCGCACACCTGCCGGCACGACCACGGTCCAGCCGAGCCGACGAAGCGCCATCCACCCCTTGGACGGCAGCTTCCTGCCCGCGACGTCGACACCGCAAGCGAGCTGATCGAGATCCCGCTCGGACCACACCGACGCCAACAACACGGCAGCGAACTGCTGAACCAGCGCGGTCAGGGACCCGGCGCGTTCGAACAACACCCGCCGGCTCACCGGCTGCCGCAGGCCGGGTTTCTCCGGCGTCCTGGACACCACCCATGCCGTACCGGCGGTGCAGGTCGCGACCGCGGTGAGCGTCACCGTCACGGCCGGGCGTCCGCGGCCGGGGCCAGACGAGGAAGAGCCACGGAAAAATTACTAAAACACATGACCGCTGAGCAAAGACCCCGACTGTGTCACACCCTCCACAGCCTACGGACGAACGTGCGAAGACCGGCTTGGTTCCTACGGCGTCAAGGAGACGTAGACATTCGCCGCTCCCCGCCACGGCCGCCACCGACAACGGCAATACCTCGTACCAGGAGAGTGGATTTTCTTGTCCCTGGTGTTGAGTAAGTCTCTTGCCGGCCTGGGCGGTTTTGCTTCCACCGATCCTGTTCGAGTGCTAAAAAATGGGTGTCGCTGCTGCTCCACGCGGTGATGGACCACCACGGAGCACGCGGCGACCTCGGCGAGACTGGTCTTCAGCCGAGCGCCACGCGTCCGCCGGACAGCCCGGCGGATCTCTCGAGGAGGTGGATCCCGTGGTGCTGACTTTCGATCCTTTCCGTGAGCTCGACCGCCTGGCCGGACAGATGCTCGGCACCGGCGCAACGGTCCCGGCCAGTGCCACCCTGGCCATGCCGATGGACCTCTACCGCTCCGGCGACCACTTCGTGCTGCACTGCGACCTGGCCGGGATCGACCCCGGTTCCGTCACGATCGACGTCGACAACCGCGTCCTGTCCATCCGCGCCGAACGTTCACCGCGCACCGACAACGACATCCAATGGGTACGCCGTGAGCGCGCGACCGGTACCTTCGAACGCCGGCTGGCCCTCGCCGACGGCCTCGACCCGTCCCGGATCACCGCGACCTGGCAGGACGGCGTGCTGACCCTGACCATCCCGGTCGCCGAGGCCGCAAAACCGCGCCGCATCCCGATCTCCACCGGCGGGCAGCCGGCCGTCACGGAAGCACCCACCGACCAACCGGCGATCACACAGCCCTGACCCGCTCATCCGGGTGGGCGGGCCCACCACCCGTCCACCCGTCGCACCGAAATGATCGGCCGCCGGCCGCAGCTTCCGGATTTGCTGATGTGAGTGCGTTCAGAGTCGGGTAGCTGAAGCATGCGCTTCTGTATGTAGCTACGCGGCGGAAATAACCTTCCAGCAGGCTGCACAAAATTCAATCGTCGCTACTCACCATGTGCCGAAGCGGCGCATCATGTTACGCAGGATGGGATGCACGACGTGCCTGTTTTGTGAGTGAACGAATTGAATGGAACCGGGATCACCAGCTGATTCCGGTCGGAGTGATTTCATGCACAGCGCCATCGAACCATCCTCCGTGAGAACGGATATTACGGTTTCTTCTCGAAGAGGGTCTTTCTCTTCGATCCGTTGTATTTGCACATCAGCGACATCGGGCAACGCCGAGCCGCTGAGGAGAGCCAGGTAGGTGAAGTGATCAGCCGCGCCGGTGAGTCGCGGAAGCCATCGCGACGGCCGGCCCGGCTCATTGATGGCGCACAGCACGATGCTCTGCCGCCCGCGTTCTCCGAGGGACGCTACGACATGGTCGATCAGAGCATCTGCCATGTCCGGCCCGGCAACGCGCACCGGGTGTCGGTGCGAAGCTATGGCGAACGGCGTGTCCCCGTACACCGGTTCAAGACCTGGCACGGCGTTGGACACAGCAGGAGACTTCGCGTACTCGCGCCCCAGGAGCGTTTCCAACGGCCCGGGCCGACCGAATAGCCACCCTTGGCCCCATCGCGCTCCCAGAGCCGCGGCGTTCACCTCGTCGTCCGGTGTTTCGATGCCTTCAGCCAGTACAGTCGCTCCGCTACGGTCGGCGTATCCGACGACGGCTGCGGCCGTCGCTTGGGTTTTCGGCGAATAGGGATCGCGGATCAAGTGCATGTCGAGCTTGACGACATCCGGCTCGACCAGCGGCAAGAACGCCAGCGAGGCGGGATCAGCACCCACGTCGTCCAACGCGACAGCGTTACCGACAGAATGGACGAGGTCGGCAAGGCGCAGCACCGCAGCCGGGCGGCTCGTCAGCGCCCGCTCGGTGAATTCCAGCACGATCCGAAAGGGCAGGCTGCTGCGGACCACTGCGGCGAGGTCGGGAGACATCGGCTGGCTCAATCCGGCGGGCTCCGCGTTGACGAATACCAGCGGTGGCACCGGTGGACCGGCGTCCCGGACCGTCTCCAGCGCGCGGGCATAACACAACTGGTCCAACTCGGTCAGCAAACCGGCCTCGATCGCGGCCGCGAACAGCGCGTCGGGGGTTTCCAGCGCAGAACCCGCCGGCCCACGCGCCAACGCCTCAACCCCGACGACCGCATGGGTGCTGAGATCTACGATCGGCTGGAAAACCGGGTAGATTGCGCGCTCGGCCACGATCCGCTCGATCAGCGACCCCGCTACCAGTCGCCGTGCCGGTATCGCATTCGACCGCTGTGCGACCATCCCGCAGCTCCGTTCGGCCAGGACTTTCCAGTGTCCCGATCGGCACCCTCGCGGAGGACCTGAGGTCGAGACCGCGCCCAACCGAACTCACCGACAAAGTCAAACCTCAGCCGCAGGACTGCCGATGGCTAACAATCGACACTCATTCACGATGCCGAGCTGTGATACTCGAAGCCACCAGATTGTCTTCGCGTAACTCTCATGCCGCGAGTCGCGCGCCACGAAGCGTCACGGACGTCTTGCTTTGGGTGGCACTCGCTCCCGTTCAGAACGGTACTTGGCCATCGATCCACCGTTTGCCTACCGCTTCTGCCAGGCCCCCACGGTCCAGCGGCAATGGCCGCCATACGCTCGCAGCGTGTTTGACGACGTGCGGGACCGACTCCTGGACCGATTGATCGAAGCGCTGGCGGCGCAGGTCGACATCGCCGACAGCCGTGCCCTCGCGCCGGAGGCTGCCGCGGCGTTGGCCGAGTTGAGCAGGGCCGAGACTCGGTTGATTTTCGGCGCAGCGGGCCACCGTGTTCACTACGAAGGCGCCGAACCGATAGCAAGGCTCATCAAGCTCCTGTCAGACGTGCAACGCTCCGCAGCCGACCCAGACGCCGGCTTGCGTGCGGGCGACGAAGTGCACCTCGCCCAAGAGCTCCTGCCGATGGAAGCGCGAACCAGCGTCTCCTGGTGGGACGAGGTCAGCTATGTCGTCCGCTACGTCGGAGACGATCAAACGGGCGACGTACAAGCGGAGCTGACGATGGAGTACGCCATCGAGACCGTCCCCGTAGCCGCCCTGAGACAACGCCCGGCGGAAAGCTGATGCGCATGATCAGGTGTGTTCATCCGGCCGACAGAGCTCGCCCATCGACGGCCGATTACTCTCGGTGACCGGTGCGCGCCTCGGCGGACGTGTAGCCGATGAGAGATGCTCAGACTCGCGACAATCCGAGCTCGAGGTGCCGGTCGCGATAGTCCGGCGGGGTCGTACGCCGGACCCACTGATCGGTGTGGCCGACGGGCGTGCGGTTCTTCCGTACTTCGACGAAGCCGAGTCCGAGGTGCAGCGCGACCATCGGGCCGATGAGCGAGCCTCGCGAGTCGGGCCCGAGCACCACGGTGGGTGCGGTATCGGGGAACAGCCGGGCCAGGGCCGGCCCGAGAAGGCGAAGCAGTTCAGCGTCGCGCCACCAGCCAGTGACGTCTGCGCCCATCGCTCATCGATCCCGAGCAGGAGGTGCAGCCACCAGTTCGCCTCCGGAGGTACCAGCTGGCGGTCGTCGAGCCATCGCAGAAGCCCGTCGTCGTCCGACCGCAACAACTGATCAAGTTCGCCGTCAGGGATCGTCGCGCCACGCACCTCGCCACCAGGGACGCGACAAACGATGAGAAACAAGAACGCGAGCAAAGGGACTCCCGGTTCCGTCGCTGGACGCTGGACCAGCCGGGCAAGACCACGGCGCCACGACCCTTGTGCGGGACGTATTCCCCTTGACGGGTCACTTGCATTTTGCAAGCATGGCCCGCATGAGCCTCTTCATCACCTGCCCGGTCGAGAGCGTCGAGCGCGCAACCGCCTTCTACACGGCCCTCGGCTGGACCCTTAACGCGGAGATGTCCGACCACAACGTGTCGTGCTTCGCGATCGCGCCCGAGCAGTACGTCATGCTCGGCAGCCGTGAGATGTACGCGAGCGTCGGCGGCGTCGAAGAGCTGATCGGCGGACCTCAGACGCCCTCGAAGGTCACGGTCTCGTTCAACCTGGGCAGCCGCGAGGCGGTCGACGAGCTCGTTGACCGCGCCGGCGCCGCTGGCGGTCGGATCGGTGACACCGACGACTACCCCTTCATGTACCAGCGCCAGTTCGACGACCCCGACGGCTACCACTACTCACCGTTCTGGATGAAGGCGGACGCCGCCCCGGCCGCGTGAGCGACCTCGCCGCGGCCCTCGACATCGTCGGAGCACGGTGGGCCCTGCTCATCGTGGAACGGCTGCTCGACGGGCCACAACGCTACGGTGACCTGCAGCGCGACCTCGGTGTGCCGACGAACATGCTCGCGACACGCCTGCGCGAGCTCGAAGCGGCTGGCGTGCTGCTCCGCCTGCCGCTTCGACACAACACCCGGGCCTACGCGCTGACCGATCGTGGGCTCGCCTTGCGCGAGGCGATCGTCGCGCTCGGCAACTGGGGCAAGAACGACGCCTCTCTCGATTCATGATGTGATCCAGTGCCGGATCCCCGCGGGGGTGGGTGCGGCCTGGTAGTGCACCGCGGGTCTCTCGGTGCGCATGGCCAGGCCCCGCCACTGTTTATCGGTTTGCACCGTCTGCTGTCCTGCATAGTGTCGGCGCGTGAGCAAGAAATTCGAGCAGCGGCTACGAATGATGTACAGCCGCGACGGGATGACCGCGGAGGACGGCTTCGGCGACCTTCTGGCGCATGTCGAGGAACATACCGAGGACTTGATTGCTGCGTTCCGCGCGGAGCTCACGAGCTCGGACCCCAATCCAGCGATGCAGTCCTGGCTCCTGGAGCTCATCAGCGAGAGCAGGTCAGAGGCCGCGCTGCCGACGCTCGTGGAGGGCGCGCGGCGATCCGAGCGTCATGGCGCGCGCTCGGGCTTGCCCCAGAATCTGGCTGGATGTGCCGAAGGCGATTAGCCGGATGGTCCGCGGGTAGCCGTGCCCCGACACCATCGCGCGGCACTTGAGGAGCATCACTGTGGTCCAGGACCAGCACGGCAAGCAAGATCCGCAGAAGCAGTTCCGTGGTCCCGACGACCAGGACAGCGGCGCGATCGCGCACCCCGGCATCACCGCCGAGATGGACACCGAGCCTGATCACGGCGAGGACAGCTATCGGGGCAGCGGACGGCTGACCGACAAGCGGGCGATCATCACCGGCGGGGACTCCGGCATCGGGCGGGCGGTCGCCATCGCCTTCGCCCGCGAGGGCGCGGACGTGCTCATCTCGTATCTGCCCGAGGAGGAGCAGGACGCGCGGGTGACCGCCGCACTGGTCGAGAAGGCCGGGCGCAAGGCCGTCACCGTGCCGGGCGACATCCGCGACGAGGAGCATTGCACGCGGATCGTGGCGACCGCCGTGGCCGAACTCGGCGGTCTGGACATCCTGGTCAACAACGCGGCCTACCAGATGGCCCAGTCCGGCGGGATCACCGACATCAGCACCGAGCAGTTCGACCGGGTCATGAAGACCAATTTGTACGCCATGTTCTGGCTCAGCAAGGCCGCCGTGCCGCACCTGGAACCCGGCTCGACCATCATCAACACCGCGTCGATCCAGGGTTACCAGTCGTCGCCGGAGCTGCTCGACTACGCCACCACGAAGGCCGGCATCATCGCTTTCACCAAGGCCCTCGGCGCTGGGCTGGCGGAGAAGGGCATCCGGGTCAATGCCGTGGCGCCGGGGCCGATCTGGACGCCGCTGATTCCCGCCACCATGCCCGCCGAGAAGGTCGAGTCCTTCGGCGCGGACACCCCGATGGGACGGGCCGGGCAGCCGGCCGAGCTGGCACCGGCCTACGTCTTCTTCGCCTCGCAGGAATCCAGCTACGTCACCGGCGAGGTGCTCGGTGTCACGGGCGGCAAGCCGCTGGCCTGAGATGCCTGGCTCTGAGGAGAACACGTACGTGCGGGATCAGAACGCGCGCGTCGATCCGCTGTTCACCATCGGCGCGCTGACCGTGGCCGCCGTGCGCGAGATCCTCGCCGACCTGCCCGACGACGCGGTCGTGGTGGTGGCGCACCCCGATCGGGACGGCACGGACTGCTCACCGCTGGCCGACGTACAGGAATGCTGGTTTCTCCCCCGCTCCGGCGAATCCGTTCCGATCGGACGCGACGCGGACGGCAACGTCCACGAGCCGGGCCCCGGCGACCTCTACGCCGTCCTGCTGCAGCCCGTCATGTGACCGTCGCCCGAGAAAATCTATGACAGATGGACTAGACTTTCTGATGGGACCTGGTTAGTGTTCCTCCTGTCGACAACAAAGATCGCTGAAGACGCAGACGATCGGACTGAGCGTCACACAGGGCCCGGAACCACTTCGCGGCTCGCCCGGTCCCGCAGTGAGCAGTAAGCACCGCACGCAAGACCCTGACGTAAGTCCAGGTCAGGGCAGATCAGGTAGGGCCGACGCAGGTTCAGGGCTCCGCTTGGGGAAACCAGCCCACCGCACGTGTCCGGGGCCATGAAGTCGCGTGGGGTTCCGACACCGGCAGGCAGCACGACAGCAGTATCGAACGAAGAGGAAAGGGAGGACTGGACACCGTTGGATCGCCCGCCACCAGAAGGCAGTTCCCATTCTGGGGCGGACACCGAAATTCCATCGTACGAAAGGTGGTCTCCGGTCACGCTTATGCGATCCTCGCGCCCCACGCCGTTCACGGCAGTGAGCGCGGAAACGACAAGCCGACGAACCAGTCGGTAGATGGTGTTTCGACCTATCAACCCGGGCCCCGGCGCTGTTTGCGCCGGGGCCCTCGTCGTTGTTCCCACCGGGGCCCGTGTCGATTCATATCACACCTATAGTTCTACTATTCTTTAGTGGATCACCGAGCGGTATCCGACGGTGGAGGTGCTCGCCCGCCTTGAAGAATGAACGCCATGACGCGCTTCTATTTCGTTGACGTATTCGCGGACCGGCCGCTGACCGGCAACCCGCTGACGCTCGTGCCCGACGCCGACGACCTGACCGTGCCGCAGATGCAGGCCATCGCGCGCGAGTTCAACCAGTCCGAGACGACCTTCCTGCTGCGGCCCGGTGAGGACGGGGTCGATTGGCGGCTGCGCTCGTACACGCCGGCCGGCGTGGAGGTCGACGGCGCCGGGCACAACGCTCTGGGTGCCTGGCTGTGGCTGGCCGAGCAGGGGCTCACCGGCGACGCGGCGGCGGTGACGATGCGGCAGCGGATCGGCGCCGAGATCCTGGCCGTCGAGATCCTGCGCGCCCCGGGCCGACCGGTCCGCGTCGTGATGGACCAGGGCACTCCGTCGTTCGGCGAGCAGGTCACCGACGCCGGGCGGCTGACCGGCGCGCTCGGACTCGCACCGCGGCATCTCGCCCGCGACGCGGTCGCCCAGGTCGTGTCGACCGGCGTCGCACACCTGCTGGTCCCGCTGGCCACCCGCGAGGCGGTCGACGCGGCCGTGCCCGAGAGCCGTGAGCTCGCCGCGCTCCTGGCCGAGTCCGGCGGTGAGGGCTGCTATCTCTACACGACCGCCGGTGACGACGGGGCCGCGGCGTACACCCGCTTCTTCAATCCGACCGTGGGAATCGCGGAGGACCCGGCCACGGGTACGGCGGCCGGCCCGCTCGCCGTGGCCCTGATCCGCTCGGGCCGGGCAGCCGCCGAGGCTCCGGTCCTGATCGAACAGGGCCATCACCTCGGGCGCCCGAGCCGCATCCGGGTCGACGTGACCGGCGACCGGGTCCGCCTGTCCGGTTCGGGCCTGGTCGTCGCGCAGGGCGAGCTGCGGCTGGCATGAACAGACTGCTGGCGGTTCCTGACCGACAGGGTCTTGCCGGACGCGCCATGGTCAGCGGCGGGCCGCCAGGATGAGGCCGCTGCCCACCGGCAGTTCCGTGGTCACCAGGGCGTCGTGCCCGGTGAGGGTGCGACGGATGCCGTCCACCACCGCCACGTGCTCGGCTTCGGTGTAGCGACGCGGGTCCATGTCGTCGACGAGCAGCACACCGCCCTCAGCGAGGGCGGCGATGGTGCGGTCCAGGCCGGTCCATTTGCCGGCCGGGGCGTCCGCGAAAATCAGGTCGAACCGACCGAGCTCGGCCAGCAAGGTTGCGGCGTCACCGACAAAGACCTTGCATCCGTACGGGAGACCCGCCGCGGTCACCGCCGCGGCAAGGCCCTCGTCCTGTTCCACCGAGACGACCTGCACGTCGCGGCGGGCCCCGAGCCCATGACCGATCCAGGCCAGGCCGACACCCGCACCGGTGCCCAGTTCCAGGATCCGCCCACCCGGACGCACAGCCGCACTCAGCGTCGCCAGCAACCGGCCGGTCAACGGCTCGCTGGAGTACCCGAAGCCCGCCGCCTCGGCCCTGCGGCCGGCAGCCACGACGGCGGCAGGCAGCAGGGTCGCCTGCCGGTGGTCATCGACGCCGCCGGCGCGTGGTGCAGCCATCTCGTGTTCCTCACTCGGGTCGGGCCGTCAACGCCAGGGCCCGCGGATCAATGCCTCACCGACGTGCGGACACCATAAAACGAACTCCACCGAACGCGATGCCCTGACTGCGCCACGTGTCGACTTGTGCATATTTGCCCGAGATCGAGCTATATACCCGTAAATATCACCAGCTAAGGCGGGCGGGAGGCGTCACTGGTCAATTACGCTGAGCCACGGACTCGTGCGGGTGGGCTCGCACTGATCCATCGGAGGGGCTACCGCTCCGCCGGAAATGGCGAGGCCCCCAGTTCGCAGCTGGGGGCCACCAACACGTCGTCGAACCTGTTCCGACTGCATATCGAAGAAGGTGTTAGCCGTGCTTCCAAGGCGATGCTACGTGGTGTTCGACATGCCGAGCACCCTTCGCAACCACATTGCACCCGTAGGCACCACCGCGGTGATCCAGTGAGCGCCCCAGCGTTCCTCATCGTCGCGTTCATCGTCTCGATCCTGGCGGCGATCATCGCGGGGCTGATCGCAGCGCTCAACCGGGCCGAGCTGACGGTGATCGCGCCTTGGTGCGCCGGGACCTTCGTGGTCTTGCTGGGGCTTTCCATGACCGCGTACCAGTTCGTCCAGTAGCCGGGGAACCAGCTGGCTGGGCTGCCTTGAACTTGGGTTACGGGATCAGTCCCGCGAGGAGCTTGCCGAACCAGGCTGCGATGATCGTCGGCCGGGATCAGCCTGCCCTGCCGCAACAGCATGCTGGTGTGTGGTTCCGATTGTTGCGCACGGTGCCGCAGTCCCTGATGAGGCAACTATGAGGTGGCCCGATCGGGGTCAACGCCGTTCGTGCAGATTCCTTAAGGCACCAGGGCAGGGCCCGATGGGTAGAGCAACGACTCGACGGCCGCGAAGGTTCTCCATGAGTAATGATCAGCCGCAAGTTCTGGATTCCGCTGCAATGGCTAACCGCGGCATCCCCGAGCCTGCATATGCCTCAGGTGAAGCTACGGCGGCGGCTTTCGCGCAGGACCAAGACAGTATCGCTACGGCTGGGTCGTCACCAGCCAACTGGTACACCAATCCCGATGGCACACCGACGCAACGTTGGTGGGACGGGCAGCGGTGGACCGAGTTCGTTCAGGCAGCACCACCCCCTGTCCAGCCCGCCGCAGCCCAGTCGGCGTACGCGCAGCCGGTCGTGGAGCAGGCGTATGGCCCGCCCGTGGTTGCGACCGAAGAGGCAACCTACGCCAACCAATACCGGGCCCCCAAGTTCAACGACGAAATGCCGTCGACAGAGAACCGCAAGCCTCGCGGAAGCTCCAACCGTGTCACTGTTATCGCCGCGGGTACAGCTGCAGTGGCTCTGTTGGTCGGCGGCGCCATTACTGCGGTAGTCAGTTCCTCCGCCAAGTCCGAACTCTGCGACATGATCGGTAACCAAGAGTCGTTTGTCCGCGCCAGCGGAGATGATTCGGACAAACTGGTTAAGATCGAGACGGTAGCCAAGCGAATCCGCACGCTCGCCGGACGGCTCGTCTTCTCGGGAGAGTTCAAGGACGCAGGCGTAGGCTTCGCTGATTCGCTGGAAACCATGGTGACGCTTCGTCGCGCCGGTTTTGAGGACACCGATGAGGTCAGCGCCAGCACGGCTGCCCGCATGGATGAAGTCGCGTTGTCCGGCGTTGAGAACCTGAGCCAGATGCAGCGATCCTGCGGGCTCCTGGCTACAGGCGAGCTTGGCGGTGCCGCGAGCGCTACCGCTGAGATGGCCGACAAATCGGCGCAGTCCGACGTGCGCGGTGCCATCGGCGCGGTCGAGCGGTACTACAGCGAGACCGGCAACTACCCGATCACCTCGATGTCCGAGTACAACAACGGTGGTAGCACGCCCCAAGTGGCGCTTGGCACCTCGTCACAGAAGATCACGCTGTCCGACAAGACCGAGCTGTACTACGTCCCCATCTCGGGCATCGGCCCCTACAAGATCTGCGCGACAAACACCGGTGGCAGCGGCAAGTGGTATCTCTACGACTCCGCAAAAGGCGGGTCGGTCGATGCCGTCAGCAAGCCCGCCACCCCGACATCCTGCGCCTGACCGCAGACTTTCCATCAAACCCGGGGGTTCACACCAACCCCATGCCGCTCGTTCCGGAGTTCATCCGTGTAGCCATCGATGAGCGCGAGGAGGGTCGGCCACTGCCGCGGGCTACTCGTCGGTCACCGCGGCCAGGTAGGCGTCGATGGCCTGCAGGTTTCGGGTCAGGTTGTCGAGGCGCTCGGCCATGCGGTCGCGTTCCTGGCGGACCCGGTTCACGAAATCCGCGGCCGGGTACTGCGAGTTCGCCGCTTCGGCCAGGCAGGGCAGCACCTCCCTGATGATCTCCGTGGTCAGGCCCGCGCTGAGCAGACTGCGGATCTGCAGGACCCGCACCAGCAGGGCCTCGTCGTAGTCGCGGTAGCCGTTCGCCGAGCGGCTCGGGCTGAGAAGGCCCTGCTCCTTGTAGTAGCGCAACAGCCGGGGCGACACGTCCGCCCGCCGCGACAACTCCTTGATCCGCACCGAGATCTCCGTAACACCTGAGCGGCTTGCCATCACATCAATGTGAAGGTTAGACGCTGGTCGGGCCGTCGCGATCGTGACGGCTCAACCGGTGCAGTTAGTCGAGGAACAACCGTGTCCACCACACATCTCGCGGCTCCGCGGACATCCACCGCGGAACGCCTGCCCCTGCCGTCCCTGATCGCACTCTTCACCGCCGGGCTGATCACCACCCTGACCGAGGCGCTGCCGGCCGGCGTCCTGCCGCAGATGAGCCGGGCGCTGGGGGTCTCCGAACCGGTGGCCGGGCAAACGGTCACGATCTACGCGGTGGGAACGCTGCTGACGGCGATCCCGGTCGCGCTGGCCACCGCGACCTGGCCGCGACGGCACCTGCTGCTGGCCGCGCTGGCCGGGTTCGTGATCGCCAATCTCGGCACCGCGATCTCCCACGACTTCGCCGTCACGATGGCCGCCCGGTTCCTGGCCGGCGCCGCCAGCGGAGTGGTCTGGAGCCTTCTCGGCGGATACGCGGCACGGCTGGTCGGCCCCGCGCTCAAGGGCCGGGCGATGGCGTTCGCGTTCGCGGGCACTCCGGTGGCCCTGTCACTCGGTGTGCCGCTCGGGGCGTACCTCGGAAAGATTGTCGGTTGGCAGTTGACCTTCGGCCTTGCCTCCGCGGTGACCGGCCTGCTCATCGCGTGGACGGCGTGGAAGCTGCCCAACTTCCCCGGCCGCAAGGCCGAGGACCGCATCGCGCTGCGCGACATCCTGCGGTTGCGGGGCATCCGCACGGTCCTCGTGGTGACCGGCGCGTTCGTGCTCGCGCACACCATCCTGTACACGTTCATCGCACCGGTTCTCGCCGGTCACGGCCTGCAGGATCACGTCCAGTGGATCCTGCTGGACTTCGGTATCGCCTCGATCGTCAGCATCTGGCTCACCGGGGTGTTCATCGACCGGCACCACCGCGTGCTGGTCATCGCCAGCACCGGGCTGTTCGCCGTGGCCGCGGCTGTTCTGGCTGTGGCCGGCGCCAGCGCCGTGGCCGATTACCTCACGGTCGCGATCTGGGGACTTTCGTTCGGCGGAGCCGCCACCCTGCTGCAATCGGCACTGATGAGGGCGGCCGGTGAGCACGCCGACGTGGCCCAGTCCTCGATGGTCACCACCTGGAACCTGGCGATCGGCCTCGGCGGGCTCGTCGGCGGCGCGCTGCTGGCCGGTTTCGGCCCGGGCTCACTGGCCGTGGCGACGCTCGGGCTCCTGGCGCCGACAATGCTTGTGGTGATTCGTGCCCGGCGCCACGCCTTCCCTGTCCGGCATTGAGTGGAGAGGTCACACCCATGGCATCCGACATCAACTTCTACTTCGATCCGATCTGCCCGTTCGCCTGGATGACGAGCAAGTGGATCCGGATGGTGCAGGCCCAGCGCGACTACACCGTCGACTGGCGGTTCATCTCACTGCGCCTGATCAACTCACACCTCGACTACGCCAGCCACTTCCCGCCGGAGTACGAGGCCCAGCACACCGCCGGGTTGCGACTGTTGCGGGTGGCCTCGGCGGCACGGGAGAAGCACGGCCGCGAATCGATCGGCGCGCTGTACGCCGCGTTCGGCGCCCGGATCCTGGAGACCGCCCCCGACGCGGGCCGGGAACTCGGCTGGCAGGGCACTCCGGAGCTGGCCGCGGCCGCTCTCGCGGAGGCCGGGTTGCCGGTCTCGCTCGCCGATTTCCTCGACGACACGTCCCGGGATGCGGAGATCCAGGCCGAGTCGGACGAGGCGTTGTCGTTGACCGGCAAGGACGTCGGCACGCCGATCGTGCACTTCGAGCCGCCGGACGGTGTGGCGTTCTTCGGGCCGGTGATCAGCCGGTTGCCCGACGAGGCGCAGGCCGGCGTGCTGTGGGATCACGTGGTGGGGCTGGCCAAGTTCCCCGGGTTCGCCGAGCTCAAGCGCAGCCTGCGCGAGCAGCCGCAGCTGCCGTCGTTCGGTGTCACGACGCTGGAGCCGGGCAAGACCGAGGACTGGCATGCGGGAAGCCGGCGCCTGAAGAAGTAGACGACGAGCGAGGGCGTGACCGTTGTCGGTCACGCCCTCGCTTGCTGTTTGCCGTCAGGCGGCGGTCGGGAGGCGGTAGCCGGCCGTGGCCAGCCACTCGCGCAGCGACTGGACCTCCGGGGTCAGCTCCCGCACCCGGGCCGGGTCACGCGGCGAGGTGAACTCGTCGGCGAACTCGGTGTAGTACTGCAGCATGTTGCCGTACTCGTCCGCACCCGGGAACCCGAACGCCCGGAACTGGTCGTGGGTGACCGGCCGGTATTCGACCGGCTCCCCCAGCGCGTCACCCAACGCTGCGGCGATCTGGTTACCGGTCAGGACGTCACCGGCGATGCTGACCGTGCGGCCGATGAACTCACTACCACCGCGGAAGATCGACACCGCGACCCGGCCGATGTCACCGGACGCGATCCCGGCCAGCGGCGCGTCGCCCATCGGGATGTTCAAGACCAGCCGGCCTTCCGCGTCGCGGGCCGGAGCGAGGGCGTCGGCCAGGTTCTCGTAGTAGAACGTGGTCCGCAAGAACGTCGTCGGCACCCCCGACTCGACGAAGAACGCGTCCGCCTCGGCCTTCGCGTCGAAGTGCGGCACCTTGTACTTACCCAGCAGCGTCGGCATCCG
>NZ_LLZH01000304.1:0-61076 GCF_001509495.1 Actinoplanes awajinensis subsp. mycoplanecinus
GCAACCTCTTACGTCCCTGCGGCCGACGATCACCACGGATCTCGAACACGAACAACTCCTGATCAGATCAGGTGTTGCAACGTTCCCTTGAACTCAAGCTGGTTCTCGGGGGTGTCTCCGGGGGTGCGAAGCACCCCTGGGAGCCAGCCGGGGTCCGGTGCGCGCCTGGCGGTCCGGTGGGGACTGCGTCGCGGGGCCCGGGATACACCCGTGCGGCGCCCAGCGATCCTGAGCGGGGCTGCGTCGCGGGGAGGCCCGGGACTCCGCAGCTGCTGTTGTGAAGGCACCCAGGTCGTAGCGGAAAAGGGCGGCGCGGAACCAGAAGCGGTCATGAGGCGGCGGCATGGTCGTGATCCGTCGCGTCAGGTGAGCGACTGCCAAGCGGTGATCAGGGTTTCGCGGAAGGCGGCGGACTCGGCTTCGGTGAGTTTGGCGATCATGCGGGTTTCCAGGTCGTGGACCGGGGCGGCGACCGATGCCAGCAGGCCGCGGCCGTCCTCGGTGAGGTGCAGGAGGAGCTCGCGGCGGTTGGCCGGGTTGCGTTCACGGCGGAGCAGGCCGTGGCTCTCCAGGGTGCGGACCATGTCGGCCATCGACTGCGCGGTGACGAACGAGTCGCGGGCGAGCTGGGCGGCGGAGAGGCCGTCGTGGCGTTCGAGAACGGTCAGCGCGGTGTACTGCAGCGCGGTGATGCCGTGGCCGCGGACCAGCTCGTCGAGGCGGGCCCGCACCGCGAGTTCGAGCTGTTTGACCAGGTAGAGCAGCGATGGCATCAGTGGATCTCCTCGGCGAAAGATACCGGCAGACTACCCCATTGACAGGAAACCTGATCGTCATGAAGACTCGGCATCAACAGGAATCCTGTTGATTGTGGGCGGCGCCGGATTCGACGGGCTGCGGGGCCCGAAGCCGTCGCGCCGCCCGCCCCCTTCGTGAGAGGTTGACACACATGGATCTGACCGGCAGGGTCGCCGTCGTCACCGGCAGCGGCCGGGGCCTCGGCCTCGCGTATGCCAAGGCCCTCGCGGCGGCCGGCGCGTCCGTCGTGGTGAACGACGTGGACCAGGCGGCGGTCGACGCCGCGGTCGCCGAGATCCCCGGCGCGGTCGGCGTGGCCGCCGCGGTCGGCGACACCGAGAGCGCGGAACGTCTGGTGGCCGCCGCGGTCGAGGCGTTCGGCCGGCTGGACGTGCTGATCACCAACGCCGGCATCCTGCGCGACCGGGTGCTCTGGAAGATGACCGACGACGACTTCGACGCGGTGGTCCGGGTGCACCTGCGCGGCACGTTCACCTGCGCCCGCGCCGCGGCGATCCGGATGCGGGCGCAGGGCACCGGCGGGCGACTGATTCTGATCGCCTCGCCGGCCGGCCAGCGCGGCAACTTCGGGCAGACCAACTACGCGGCGGCCAAGGCCGGCATCGCCGCGATGGCCCGCACCTGGGCCCTCGAGCTGGCCCGCAGCGAGATCACCGTGAACGCGGTGGTGCCGATCGCGGCCACCGAGATGACCAAGACGATCCCGGCCTTCGCCCCGGTGATCGAGGAGGCCGAGCGGACCGGGCAGCCCTATCCGGCCTGGCTGCGCCGCGACGAGGGCCTCGGCACGGTCGACGACGTCACCGGGCTGATCACGTTCCTGGCCTCGGACGCGTCGAAGGGGATCACCGGGCAGGCGATCGGGATCGGCGGCGACAAGCTGGCGCTCTGGTCGCACCCGGCGGAGAAGCAGGTCGCCTTCCGCGACGGCGGCTGGTCGGCATCGGACATCGCGGCGTCCTGGGACTTCCCGGCGGAGACCTACGGCATCCCGGCGCCCCGGGTTCCCTCGTGAAGATCGACGATCTCGTAGCCATCGACGTGCACACGCACGCCGAGGTGAGCAAGGACGGTCACAGCTCGCTGAGCCCCGAGCTGCTCGGCGCGTCCGCCGACTACTTCCAGGCGCACGGTCACCGGCAGCCGACCATCGCCGAGATGGCCGACTACTACCGCTCCCGCCGGATGGCCGCGGTCGTGTTCACCGTCGACGCCGAGCACGCCACCGGGCACCCGCGGATCGCCAACGAGGAGATCGCGTCGAGCTGCGCCGAGCACCCCGACGTGCTGATCCCGTTCGCCAGCATCGACCCGCACAAGGGCAGGGCCGGCGTCCGCGAGGCGCACCGCCTGGTCGACGACTACGGCGTTCGCGGTTTCAAGTTCCACCCCAGCATCCAGGGTTTCGCGCCGGACGACCGGCTGGCCTACCCGCTCTACGAGGCGATCGAGGAGCTCGGCGCGGTCGCGCTGTTCCACACCGGGCAGACCGGGATCGGCGCCCGGGTGCGCGGGGGCGGCGGCATCCGGCTCAAGTACTCCAACCCGATGCTCGTCGACGACGTCGCGGTGGACTTCCCGGACCTGCGGATCATCCTGGCCCACCCGTCGTTCCCGTGGCAGGACGAGGCCCTCGCGGTCGCCACGCACAAGGAACACGTCTACATCGACCTGTCCGGCTGGTCGCCTAAGTACTTCTCGCCGCAACTCGTCCGGTACGCCAACAGCCTGCTGCAGGACAAGGTGCTGTTCGGCTCGGACTACCCGGTGATCACGCCGGACCGCTGGCTCGCCGACTTCGCGCAGCTGGAGATCAAGGACGCGGTCCGGGAGAAGATCCTGCTGCGCAACACCGCCCGTCTGCTTTTCGGAGAGGAATCGACATGACCACGATCGTGAACGGTATCGACGGCATCAAGTCGCTGGTCGGCAAGGACCTGGGCGCCAGCGAGTGGCTGGAGATCACCCAGGAGCGGGTGAACACGTTCGCCGACGCCACCGACGACCACCAGTGGATCCACGTGGACACCGAGCGCGCCACGGCCGGCCCGTTCGGCGGTCCGATCGCGCACGGCTACCTGACCCTGTCGCTGGTCATCCCGCTCTTCGGCAGCCTGCTGAAGGTCGAGGGGATCTCGATGGGCGTGAACTACGGCCTGGAGAAGGTGCGGTTCCCCACGCCGGTCAAGGTCGGCGCTCGGATCCGGCTGGCGGCGACCGTGGTCAGCGTCGAGGACGTGCCCGGCGGGGTGCAGAGCACGTTCGACTTCACCGTGCAGATCGACGGTTCGGCGAAGCCGGCGTGTGTCGCCCGCACCGTCTACCGCCAGTACGCCTGAGGTCCGACCATGCACAACGCAGGGCTGGGCTCCTGGCCGGCGCGCCGGGCGGCGATGTCGCCCGGGCGCACCGCGCTGATCTTCGGCGAGCAGCGGATCACGTACGCCGCGTTGCACCAGCGGATCGCCCGGCTCGCCGCCGCACTCCGGTCGTCCGGGGTGCGGCGCGGTGACCGGGTCGCGTACCTGGGGCCGAACCACCCGGCGTTCGTCGAGACGATGTTCGCGACGTGGGCGCTCGGCGGGGTCTTCGTGCCGCTGAACTTCCGGCTGACCGCGCCGGAGCTGGCATATCAGCTCGAGCACAGCGGGGCGTCGGTGCTGATCCACGATCCGGCGATGCCCGCTGTCGAAGCGCCGGTGACCGTGTCGCTCCTCGGGTACGCCGCTTTTCTGGAAAATCCGATATTTCCGGACGAGGCGGTCGGGCTGGACGACGCGGCCTGCATCCTCTACACGTCCGGGACCACCGGGCACCCCAAGGGCGCCGTGCTCACCCACGGCAACCTGGTCTGGAACAGCTATCACCTGCTGATCTGCGTCGACGTGGCCAGTGACGAGGTGACCCTGGTCAGCGCGCCGCTGTTCCACGTCGCGGCGCTCGACCAGTGCCTGCTGCCGACGTTCCTCAAGGGCGGCACCTCGGTGATCATGCCGGGCTGGGACGTGGACGGCTGTTTCGACCTGATCGCGCGGCACCGGGTGACCTGGATGTTCGGGGTCTCCACGATGTACGCCGGGCTCAGCCAGTCACCCCGCTGGGCGGACGCCGACCTGTCCTCGGTGCGCAGCCTGATGACCGGGGGCGCCGCCGTGCCGGA
Source organism: Actinoplanes awajinensis subsp. mycoplanecinus (assembly GCF_001509495.1). Lineage (NCBI taxonomy): Bacteria > Bacillati > Actinomycetota > Actinomycetes > Micromonosporales > Micromonosporaceae > Actinoplanes > Actinoplanes awajinensis. The sequence continues at coordinate 3,980 of NZ_LLZH01000304.1, forward strand.
AGCGCTGATCCGCCGCTATCAGGAGCGCGGGCTGGCGTTCTGCCAGGGCTACGGGATGACCGAGACGGCGCCCGGCGCCACGTTCCTGGAAGCGCGGGAGAGCCGGGAGCACGTCGGGTCGGCCGGGCTGCCGGTGTTCTTCGCCGACGTCCGGTGCGTACGGCCGGACCTGACCGACGCGGAGCCGGGCGAGCCCGGGGAGGTGCTGGTGCGCGGGCCGAACGTGACCCCGGGTTACTGGAACGACCCGCAGGCGACCGCGGCCGCGTTCGTCGACGGCGGGTGGTTCCGCTCCGGGGACCTGGCCGTGGTCGACGCCGACGGGCATTTTCACATCGTCGACCGGACCAAGGACATGTACATCTCCGGCGGGGAGAACGTGTACCCGGCCGAGGTGGAAGCGGCGATCTTCGAGCACCCGGGAGTGGCCGAGGTGGCCGTGGTCGGGGTGCCGGACCCGAAGTGGGGCGAGGTGGGGCGGGCGTTCGTCGTACCCCTGGACGGTGTTGATCTGAAGCCCGGTGACGTGCCGGTGTTCCTGCGGGAGCGGCTCGCCAAATACAAGATCCCGGTGTACGTCGACGTGGTGGCGGAACTGCCGAAGACGGGTTCGAACAAGGTGCGAAAAGGACCGCTGCGGGCGCTGCCATTACCTTCCCGCTGATTCCCTCTCAGCTCCGGTGGCGCTCCGACGATGAACGCGGGCATGCGAATCCTGCCGGTGGTAGCCGCTGCGACCGTTCTCCTGCTGCCCGGGGTGGCCTGTGCCGCACCGCCGGCGACGACGTCCAACACCCGGACCTACGACGCCTCCGACGCCGACTTCGCCAACCCGGGCCGCGGTTTCTTCTCCTGGTCCGAGACCCATCTGTACGCCGACGGCACCGGCTGGGCGCCGCTGGACGCCGACGCCCTGGCCGCGGCCCGGGAGTCCGAGGCGCACAGCGTCGTCTACCGGATCGTCTACCTGGAGCGCTACCGCGACAGCGACACCCTCGCGGCCGCCGACCTGAACCTGATCAAGGCGGACTTCGCCGCGGCCCGCCAGGCCGGTGTGAAGCTGGTGCTCCGGTTCGCGTACACCGCCGACGACGACGCCGACGCGCCGGTCGCCCGGGTGGTCAAGCACATCCGGCAGCTCGCCCCGCTGCTCACCCAGAACGCCGACCTGATCACCGCGTTGCAGGCGGGCTTCGTCGGCCGCTGGGGCGAGTGGTACTACACCCAGAACTTCGCCGCCTGGCCGGACCGCCGCAAGGTGATCAACGCGCTGCTCGCCGCCACCACGGCCCCGATCCAGGTGCGCACGCCGGAGATCAAGAAGCGCCTGGTCCCGGCGGCGTACGCGGCCCGGGTCGGCATCCACGACGACTGCTTCCTGGCCGGCACCGACGACTACGGCACGTTCCCGGCCGACACCGACTTCGCCTGGATGGCCGCGCAGAGCCCGTCGATGCTGGTCGGCGGGGAGACCTGTGAACCGTCCGACCGGTCCGGCTGGGCGTCGGCGTCGAGCGAGCTGGCGGCCTATCACTGGACGTACCTGAACCCGAGTTTCAACACCGACGTCCTCACCTCGTGGGGTGCCGACGGCCTGGCCGAGGCGTCCCGCCGCCTCGGTTACCGGTTGAGCCTGGTCTCGGCCGCGGCGCCCAGCACGGTCAAGGTGAACGGTGCGGTCACGGTTCGCTTGACGCTCACCAACCAGGGGTACGCGGCGCCGGCCCAGAAGCGCCCGGTCCGCCTCGTGCTGAGCGGCCCGATCACCCAGTCCGTGATGATCCCGGCGGACGTGCGTACCTGGGCGCCGGGGAAGACGGTCTCGCTCACGGTCTCGTTCACCGCCCCGTCGAAGGCCGGCGCGTATGACCTGGCGCTGTCGTTGCCGGACCCGTCGACGCGGCTGGCGGCGACCCCGGCGTATGCGATCCGCCTCGCCAACCCGGACACCTGGAACCCGGACACCGGCACCAACCCCCTCGGCCTCACGGTCACCGTCAAGTAGCGGCGCCCCGGCTGGCGCCCAGCGGCCACCGGGCTCGGCTCGCCGTGCTCGGCTGGTGCTGGTGGTGGTATCGGCGGCCTGGATACCACCATGGGCGCCAGCTGGACGTTTCCGGCTGGTGCCCAGCGGTGTCTCGGGGTGGGTGAGGCACCCCTCAGCGCCAGCCGGGGTGGGGAGGCGCGGTGCGGTCCGGGCTCGGCTGGTGGTGGCGGCCGTTATGGGGTGGACAGCGGCGGTCCGGGCCAGGTGGTGGTGAGCAGGGCGGGGAGCAGTTCGGCGGCGGGGCCGGGGAGGTTCACCGTGGCCAGGGGATCCAGCGGGGTGGGCTGGGGGTTGACCTGGATCACGGCGGCACCGGAGCGGGCGGCCAGGCGGGGAATCTCGGCGGCCGGGTAGACCAGGCCGGACGTGCCGACGGTGAGCAGGACGTCGCAGGACGAGGCGGCGCGGACGGCGGACTCCAGGGCCTGTTCGGGGAGGGCCTCGCCGAACCAGACGACGCCCGGGCGGACCGGGCCGGCGCAGTGGGCGCAGCGGGGCGGGGGCACCCGGCGGCCCCCGGCGGGCTGCTCCTCCGTGGTCGCGGGCAGCGGGGCCGGGCGGGAACAGGCGGCGCAGCGCGGGGCGAAGAGACTGCCGTGCAGGTGCGTCGGTGTGTCGGAGCCGGCGCGTTCGTGCAGGTCGTCGACGTTCTGGGTGATCACCGTGAGCTGGGGGACGTGGTCCTTCAGGCGGGCCACGGCGAGGTGGCCGTGGTTCGGGCGGACCTGCTGGACCTGCTGGCGGCGCCACTCGTACCAGCCCCAGACCAGGTCCGGGTCCTCGGCGAAGGCCTGCGGGGTGGCCAGGGACTGCGCGTCGAACCGGGACCACAGGCCGGTGAGCGCGTCCCGGAACGTGGCGACGCCACTCTCCGCCGAGATGCCGGCGCCGGTGAAGACGACCACGTGGCGGGCCTTCTGCAGCAGTTTCGCGGCGTCGCTCAGGGCCATCTCGGTGTGCTCCTCGTCCGGGGCGGGGCGCTCCCACGTATCGGTGAGAAGTGTGGCAGCGGCCGCGGCGGGCCGCATCACCGTTCCCGCCGTGGGTCGTTTGAGGAGCAGACGGCTCGGTGGTGGAGGTGCGGTGAAACGAGGACGGTTCCTCCTGATGGCCGCGGTGCTGGCCGTGACGCCGCTGGCCGGGTGCGGCGGGTCGGCTGCGGATTCGGCTCAGGCGCCGCGGATGTTCACGCCGGTGGCGGACAGCCTGCCGCCCGGCCCGGCCGGTGCTGGTCAGCCCGGCGGCAGTGACCCCGGCGCCGGTCAGCCCGGTGGAGTCCAGTCCGGCGCCGGCCAGCCGGGTCCTGCCGGTGTCGCGGCTCCACCGATCCCGGGTCAACCCGGTGCGGGTCAGCCCGGGGTCGGGCAGTCCGGTGGGCCGGGGCGGATCGTGCTCGCTCCGGAAGGGCCGGTGCGGGATGTCCTACCGGGTGACGAGCTTCCGGGTGACGAGACGTCGGCGGCCGGTGATCCGGCGGGAAGTGCCCACTCGGCCCCGGGAACCCTCAGCGCACCCGGAACCGACGGCGCGCCGCGAAACGCGACCAATGGTGCGAACCGCGACGGAACCGACGGTGCGCATCGCCACGGGGCCGACGGCGCGACGAGAAAAGCTGGGCCGGGCGCCGCGCGGCGGGGCGATCGGGCACGGCCTTCGGTGCGGTCCGGGCGGACGCGGGGGGACGACCGTCCCCGGCCCACTCGGGATCGATCGGGCATGCCGGACCGGCGGGGCATGCAGGATCCGTCGGTCACCTCGGATACCGAAACCCCATCGAAGCCGTCGAACCGGCCGAGGAAGCCGGTGAAGAAGGATCCGAATCCGGCGACCGAACCGGCCTCACCGGTGCAGCCCGACCCGGCGGACCCGCCGGCGGCTCCGGCGAAGACCGCCTCGCCGGCGAGGACCACGGCGCCGGAAAAGGCCGCGGCGCAGGGCAGGACGGCGGCCTCGGTGCCGGGCGCGGCCTTGGTGAGAGGTCTCGTACGGGAAAAGGGGCGGGCCGTGGGCTGCGGGAGTTCGGGGTGCCTCTGACGCCGGCGCGGGGCGTGGCGGACTGGCGGGAGCGGCTGGACCGGGTGGGTGGCCGGGCGATGACCGTGGTCGGGGACTGGCTGTCGCCCGGGGAGCGGGTCAGCCGGTCCGAGCCGCGGATCAGCGCGCTGGTCGCCGTGGTGGCGGTGGCCGGTGGGGTGCTGCCGATCCTGGTGATGGCGGTGACCTGGGCGGCCAAGCCGGATCCGGTGGCACACGTGCCGGCCTGCCGGGTGGCGCACGAGATGACCGGGTACGTGCTGGCCGACCGTCCCGCGGAGGACCGCTATCAGCCGGACCGGCAGTGCAACTCGGCGGACGCGCCGAACACCGTCGAACGCACCGGGACCGGGCGCTACCTGGTCGTGTTCGGCAAGCTCGGCCGGGACGGCGGCGTCGCCGCGGTGACACCGGTGACCGGTGATGACCGGATCTGCACACTGCCGGACTGGCGGCCCGAGGGTGACGACGAGCTGGTCCAGGTGGACTGCTTCGACAGGTCCGGCGCGGCGGCGGACAGTGGTTTCACCGCACACTTCTGGAACGTGAGCCCCGCGGGCGAGACCGGGGGGACCGCCGCCTACCTGCGACTGGGTGATCCGGGCCGGACCAGCCAGACCGTGGAGGACGCGTACAGCCACAACTCCGCGGGCGGGGCGAACTCGGCCGGGCGCGAGGACGTCGGGTCGTACGTGGTCTATTTCGGTGGGTTGGAAGCCGTCGAGGGCGGGACCGTGCGGGTCACGCCGGTGGCCGACGCGGCGACCGTGTGCGGGGTGGAGCGGTGGTTCGCCTACCCGGAGGGGCGCTATCTCGCCGCGCGGGTGCGGTGCCGCGACGCCGGTGGGCAGCCGGTGGACGCGCGGTTCGCGGTGACGTTCACGCTCGGTGTCGGCGCGCCCGGTGTCGCCGGCGCCCACGTGCTGGCCGACCGGCCGGCCGAGGCCTCCTACACGCCGGAGGGCGTGGCCCAGTTCAGCAGCGGCGGGCGGGCGGCGGCGGTCACCCGGTCCGAGCCGGGTGAGTATCGTGTCGAGCTGCCCGGGCTGGCCCTGAAGAGCGGGAATCTGCAGGTCACCGCGTATGACTCGGCGGCGTCCTGCGTGGCCCGGACCGCGATCGCCGACGTACGGATAACGTGCCGCGACCCGTCCGGCGCCGCCGCCGACACGAAGTTCCTGCTGACCTACTGGGACTGAGCCGACAGCAGCAGCTCGGCGCAGCGGTCCGGCGCGTCCGGGAACGGCAGGTGCCCGCAGCCCGGCAGCGTCACGTGCCGGGCACCCGGCAGCGCCGCGCGGGCCCGGAAAGCCTGTCTACGGTACGGCAGCACGGCGTCCCGGGTGCCCCACGCGATCGTCACCGGCACCCCGGCCAGCGGCCCGATGTCCGCTCCTGACCACGGCGTGAGCCCGCCGAACGCGGTCCGTGACGCCGTAAACCCGGGCGCCCGCGCCAGCGCACGGGCCGCCGACAGGCACTCCTGCGGGTCCAGCCGGGACGGGTGGGCGTAGAAGACCGAGCACAGCGCGGCCCGCCCGGCCCGGGTCGCCAGCAGCCGGGGCAGCAGCGGGTCCAGTGTGGTGCTGCCGGCCCGCGCGGCGCCGACCACGAACCGGCCCCAGCGCCCGCCGCCGGCCGGCCAGAAGCCGACCGGGGAGAACGCGGTGACGGCGCTCGCCCGGCCGCGCCGCCCGAGTTCGAGGGCGATGCCGCCGCCCATCGAGCTGCCGCCGACCTCGACGGCGCCGAGGCCGAGCGTGTCCAGGAACGACTCGACCAGGCCGGCGAGGTGCGGCACCGAGCCGGGCGTGACACCGGCGGCCGGCGCCGGCCAGAGCGGGGACGTGCCGAAGCCGGGCAGGTCGACGCTGATCACGTCGCGGTGCGGGGCCAGCCGGTCGAGCAGCGGCGCCCACACCTGCCAGTGGCTGCCGATGCCGTGGATCAGCAGCAGCGGCGGGCCGGCGCCGCGCCGGTCGTGGGTCAGCGAGGTCATCCGGGCACCCTGCCGGGAAACCGGCCGCAGCGGCACCCCGGCGCGGGTGGATTGACGCTGCGAGCAAGACCGGAAACACGTTGTTGACATGTTGCCAATAAGGGCGTGATGCTACGGCGATGTCGTACGACTACGACGTCCTCGTGATCGGCTCCGGGTTCGGCGGCAGCGTGACCGCGCTGCGGCTGACCGAGAAGGGCTACCGCGTCGGCGTTCTCGAGGCCGGCCGCCGATTCGCCGACGAGCAGTTCGCCACAACGTCCTGGCGGCTGCGCGACTACGTCTACGCCCCGGCGCTGGGCTGTTACGGCATCCTCCGGCTCACCCTGCTGAAGAACGTGCTGATCATGTCGGGGGCCGGTGTCGGCGGCGGCTCCCTCGGCTACGCGAACACGCTCTACGAGCCGCCCGCCGCGTTCTACGCCGACCCGCAGTGGTCCGCGATCACCGACTGGGAGCGGGAGCTCGCCCCCTACTACGACCAGGCCAAGCGGATGCTCGGGGTGACCGTCAACCCGGTGGAGACCGCGTCCGACCAGGTGCTCAGAGCCGTGGCCGAGGACTTGGGCGTCGGGCACACTTATCGGCGTACCCCGGTGGGGGTTTTGTTCGGCGAAAAACCCGGCGCCGAAACGCCGGACCCGTATTTCGGCGGGGTCGGCCCGAGCCGCAGGACCTGCACGCTGTGTGGCTCGTGCATGACCGGCTGCCGGGGCAACGCCAAGAACACCCTGGTCAAGAACTATCTCTACCTGGCCGAGCGGGCCGGTGCGCGGGTGCACCCGCTGACCACGGTCCGCGACGTGCGGACGCTGCCCGGCGGCGGGTACGCGGTGCACACCCGCCGGACCGGTGGCCTGCGCACCCGGACGTTCACCGCGGAGCAGGTGGTGTTCGCGGCCGGCGCGCTCGGCACCCAGCGGCTGCTGCACCGGCTGCGTGACCGCGGCCGGCTGCCCGGGGTCTCGCCGCGGCTGGGCGAGCTGAGCCGGACCAACTCGGAGTCCATCCTGGGCGCGCGGACCCGGCGCACCGACCGCGACTACAGCCACGGCGTGGCGATCACCTCGTCGATCCACCCGGACCCGGTCACCCACGTCGAGCCGGTGCGGTACGGGCCGGGCAGCAACCTGCTCGCGCTGCTCTCCACCGTGCTCGTCGACGACGCCGGCAACCGGCCGCGCTGGTGGGCGGGCCTGAAGACGCTCGCCCGGGCGGGCCGGGACCTGCGGTTGTACCTGTCGCCGCGGGACTGGTCCCGGCAGACCGTGGTGCTGCTGGCCATGCAGCCGCTGGACAACTCGATCACGGTGTTCCGCCGACGGGGGCGGCTGACCAGCCGGCCCGGGGTGGGCGAGCCGAGCCCGGAGTGGGTGCCGGCCGCGCACGACGTGGCCCGGCGGGTCGCGGAGAAGGTCGACGGGGTGCCGCTGGGTTCCTACACCGAGCTGATCGGCAAGCCGGTCACCGGGCACTTCATCGGCGGGTGCGCGATCGGGGCGGATCCCGAGCACGGGGTGGTCGATCCGTATCACCGGCTGTTCGGGCATCCCGGGCTGCACGTGATCGACGGGTCGGTGGTGGCGGCGAACCTCGGGGTGAACCCGTCGCTGACCATCACGGCCCTCGCCGAGCGGGCGGTGGCGCTGTGGCCGAACAAAGGGGAGAACGATCGTCGGCCCGCGGATAAATATGTACCGATAAATCCGACACCACCCCGCCATCCGGTGGTCCCGGACACCGCGCCGGCGGCCCTGCGGCTTCTCCACATCGAGAACCGATGACCCGGATCCTGATCATCGGGGCCGGGTTCGGCGGGATCGCGGCCGCGAACGAGCTGCTCAAGGCCGGGTTCACCGACATCACCCTGCTCGACAAGGCGGACCGGGCCGGCGGGGTGTGGCGCGACAACGTCTATCCCGGCTGCGCGTGCGACATCCCGGCGCCGCTCTACTCCTATTCGTACGCTCAGAATCCCACCTGGACCCGCCGCTTCCCGCCGCAGGCCGAGATTCTCGCCTACCTCGAACGCTGCGTGACCGATTTCGGTCTCGCCGGAAAGCTCCGGCTCGGTGTCGAGGTGACCGCGGCCGACTGGACCGGCACGGACTGGCGGGTGACCACGGCCGGTGGCGAGGTCCTCGAGGCGGACGTGCTGATCCCGGCGGTCGGCCAGCTCTCCCGCCCGCTCGTCCCGCAGCTGCCCGGAACGTTCGACGGCCCCGCCCTGCACACCGCGCACTGGGAACCCGGGCTGTCGCTGGCCGGCCGGCGGGTCGGGGTGATCGGCACCGGCGCGAGCGCGATCCAGCTGGTCCCGGAGATCGCCGGGACGGCCGCGCACGTCACCGTCTTCCAGCGGACGCCACCGTGGACGCTGCCCAAACCGGACCGCCGCTACGGCCGGGTCCGGCGCGCCCTCTACTCGCGCTTCCCGGCGCTGATGGGCCCGGCCCGCGCCGGGACCTGGGCGATGACCGTGGTCACCGGCGCCGCGCTGCAGGGCAACCGGGCCGCCGGCGCGCTGCTGCACGGCGCGTCCCGGCTCCAGCGGAGGCTGCAGGTGCGCGATCCGGAGCTGCGCCGCAAGGTCACCCCGGACGAGCCGATGGGCTGCAAGCGGGTGCTGTTCACCAACGCGTGGCTGCCGGCCCTGGCCCGCCCGGACGTCGATCTCGTCACCGAGCCGGTGGTCGCGGTGACGGCGGGCGGCGTGCGTACCGCGGACGGCGCGGAGCATCCGGTGGACGTGCTGGTCTACGGGACCGGCTTCGCGGCGACCGAGTTCCTGGTGCCGATCACGGTGACCGGCCGGGACGGGGTGCGCCTCGACGAGGTGTGGCGCGACGGCGCGCACGCCTACCTCGGCCTCGCGGTGCCCGGATTCCCGAACATGTTCCTGGTCTACGGACCGAATACGAACACCGGCAATACCTCGGTGGTCTACTTCCACGAGGCGCAGGCCCGCTGGATCAGCCAGGCCGTCCGGCAACTAGATCAAGATCAAAAACCCTTCGAGGTACGGGCGGACGTCGCCGAGGCCTACGACCGGGAGCTGCAGTCCCGCCTGGCCGGCAGCGTGTGGACGTCCTGCCGGAGCTGGTACCGCACGGCGACCGGCCGGATCGTCACGAACTGGCCGGGCATGGCCGCCGAGTACCGCCGCCGCACCGCGCGCCTGCGCCCGGCGGACTTCCGCGGCCGGGACGACGCTGCCCGGCACCTCCGCTGAACCGCCGCGGCACCTGACCGGGTCGGCGCTGATCCTGCTGCTGGCGGCGTTCGCCAGGTTCCAGCGGTCGCTCAGTGGCGCTTCGCCGGGTCGGCGTGGGTGATCGTGCCGATGGGGCGATGGAGGTCCGCGCTCGGCCCGGAACGCACGACCGTGCACTCGCCGGCACCCCCGGTCACCGTATCACCGCCCGGCCCGCCCGCATCACCGCCCGGACCGCCCGCACGCTCGGCGTTCCCGGCTGGTGTTCAGCGGTGTCTCGAGGACGGGCAGGCACCCCTGAGGACCAGCCGGGAACCGGCAGGCGCTGGGGTGGTGCTCGGGTCGTACCGGGGGATCAGACGATCTGGGCCAGGGGGCGGACCGGGAGCAGCGGGACTGCCTCGGGTGGGGTGGGGCGGTTGAGGTGGAAGCCCTGCAGCAGGTCGACGCCGGCGTGGGCCAGGTCGGCGGCGGTCTGTTCGTCCTCGACGCCCTCGGCGACCACCTTCATGCCGAGCGCCTTGGCGATCGCGATCACCGAGTCGATGATGGTGGCGTGTGCCGGTGAGTCGTGCATCTGGACCACGAAGGAGCGGTCGATCTTCAGCTCGTCGATCGGCAGGCGGGGGAGCAGGCCCAGCGACGTGTAGCCGGTGCCGAAGTCGTCGATCGCCACCCGGACGCCGCGCAGCCGCAACTCGGAGAGCTGTGCCGCGACCTGATCCGGATTGGTCAGCACCGCGGTCTCGGTGATCTCGACGGTGAGCAGGTCCGGTGACACCCGTTCCAGCTCGAGCATGGCCAGGATGGTCCGCACCGCGCGGTCCTGTGCCAGGTACGCGGCCGGCAGGTTCACCGACACCGGCACGTGGTGGCCGTCGCGTTTCCACGCCGCGGCCTGGTGCAGCGCCTCGGCGAGCACCCAGTCGGTGAGCTCCAGGATCACGTCGGAGCGTTCCGCGTCGGGCAGGAAGACACCGGGTGGCAGCAGTCCGCGCTGCGGGTGCTGCCAGCGGACCAGCGCCTCCACGCCGTGCATCTCCCGGGTGGTGGCGTCGTGCAGCGGCTGGTAGTGCAGCCGCAGGTGCCCGGCGCGCAGCCCGGTCCGCAGTTCGGTGAGCTGCCGCAGGTCGACCCGCTGGGTGCTGTCCAGGCCGGGCGTCCACTCGACCACGCCGGTGCGGTCCTGCTTGGCGCGGCGCATCGCGGCGGCCGCGCGGCGCTGCAACACGGTGATGTCGTGATGGTCGGCGGCACTCACGCCGATGCTGACCTCGACGCTGATCGGCAGGCCGTCGATCGGGTGCGGCCCGCGGATGCCGGTGGCCAGAAGCCGGCCCATGCTCTGCGGGGTGTGCCCGGCCGGCAGCTCGGAGACCAGCACCAGGAACTGGTCGCCGTCCAGCCGGGCGACCAGGTTTCCGGGACCGCGGACGGCGCTCAGCGTGGCCGCGACCCGGTGCAGCAGGGTGTCCGCGCCGTGGTGGCCGAGCACGTCGTTGGCATCCTGGAACCGGTCCAGGCCCAGGTGCAGCACGGCGACCAGGCCACCGGCGTCCAACCGGCTCTGCCCCTCGGCCGCGATCATGCTGCGGTTGGGCAGGCCGGTGAGCTGGTCGGTGCGGGACAGCCGGGCGTACCGGCCGGCCATCGCGGCCAGCAGGTCCATCATCGGTGCGATCCCGTAGCGGCCGTCCGGCCAGCTGACCAGCACCGGCTCCTCGCGGTCGTCGGCCGGGCGGGCCAGGGCGGCCTCGGCGGCCACGTCGATGTCGGTGCCGGCCGGCAGGGCCTGCGCGTCGGCGGGAGTCAGGTCGCCGGCGGTCCGGTGCACGGTCAGGGCCCGGCCGAAACCGAGGCGCCCGGTTGCCGTCCGTTCCAGCAGGGAGCGGCTGACCAGGCGGTGCCCGGTCTCGGTGCGGAGGATGACGCCCGGCCGGTGCCGGTCGTCGCGCAGCAGCGCCTCCAGCTCACTGACCGGGGTGTCGGCCGGCAGCGGGGTCATCGGGATGCTGATCTCGCCGAGCTTGCGGGGCAGGCGCGGTCCCGGTCGCCCCGGCTCGGTCACGGACGTCCCTCCAGGTGGAAGCCGGCGCCGTCGACGACCAGGCGGTCGTCCTCGGTGCGCGGGCGCAACCGGACCCAGAGCCGGCCGCCGTCCGGGCCGGCCGCGGCGAGTTCGGCGTCGGCCGGCTCACCGGCCCGGGCGACGGCCCAGATCCGGGTGAGTTCGGCGTGGTCCGCCGGGTCGACCAGCGCGGCGACCGGGTCGGTGCGGTCGTCGGCGGCGCGGGTGAACGAGATGCTGGCCAGCCGATGGGCGAGGTCCTCCAGCTCGCGGCGGGCGACGTGCTCCCGGGTGCGGTCCAGCAGCATCCCGTCCCAGACGGTGGCGCCGCCCGGCTCGCGGTGCGGGCGGGCGATGCCGTAGAGCCAGCGGCGTTCACCGTCGCGGCGGACGATCCCGCCCTGCCACTCCCAGGGTTCCAGGGTGCTCGCCGAGCGGCCGACCGCGGTCCGGTAGGCCGCCCGGTCCTCCTCGACGATGAAGTTCATGATGTCGGCCTCGGACGTGGTGATCTGCCTGGGCTCCAGCCCGAACAGGCTCCGGCACGCCTGCGACACGAAGCTGAAGCCGGAGCTGCCGTCCGGCTCGATCCGGAACTGGTAGAGCATGCCGGGCGCGTTGTTGACGGTGTTCCGGAACCGTTCCTCGCTCGCGCCGAGGGCGGCCTCGCTGCGGCGGCGGTCGGTGTCGTCGATCGCGATCGTGCAGACGCCGTAGACCGAGCCGTCCGGGTCGGTGAGCGGGACCCGGGTGACCACGTACTGGCGGATGTCGTCGCCGAACGGCAGCTCTTCGAGCACGGTCCGGGCCGCGCCGTTGCCGGCCACGTCGATGTCGTGGGCGCGGCTGCCGGCGGCCACCGCGGCGGGCAGCACGTCCTCTTCGCCCCGGCCGACCATGTCGGCGGCGGCGACCTGGAAGACCCGCTCGTACTCGCCGTTGACGAACAGGTAGCGGCCGTCCAGGTCCTTGGCAGAGATCACCGCGGTGGTGTGCTGCAGGATCGCGGTGATCAGCTGGTTGCTGCGCTGCAGCTCCTGGCGGGCCTGGTGCCACTCGGTCTGGTCGGAGATGAACGCGCAGAAGCCGTCCGGGCCGAGGGTGTCCATGGTCATCGAGATGCTCAGCTCGGAGCCGTCGCGGTGCACGGCGGGCATCTCGAAGCGGTGGCTCATCCCGGGGCCGTCACCGTCGGCGAGCCGCCGGGCGAACCCGGCGTTGTGCGCCGACCGCAGCGCGGCCGGGATGATGGTGTCCGCGAGCGACCGGCCGACCACCTCGTCGCGGCGCCAGCCGAACAACTGCTCGGCGGCCGGGTTCCAGTCCTGGATCAATCCGGTGCGGTCGACCTGCACGAAAGCCAGTGCGGAGGCGTCGACGGCCCGGTACCGGGCGTCGGCCACCGGCTGCTCGATGATCTGAGGGGCGCTGAACACCCCCGCCTCATCGGGCCGCCGGTGGCCGACCTGAGCCTTGCTCTCCGGTCAGCTGAGCCGGAACACCGTTCCGCTCTTTCCTGCCGTGATCACTCCGGCGGTCTTCCGCAAGTGGATCGCCGGGTCGGCGGCGCTGCGGATCAGCACGCCGCCGCGGGCCGGTACCCGGCGGACCGGGGTGCCGGTGGTGGCCAGGGCCACCGTCGCGCCGTCGATCCGGACGAACAGGGTCGGCTGGTCCACCGACTGGATCGTCTCGGTGCCGTCCGCGGCGGCCACGAACCGGAACTGGGTGGCGGCCAGGTCCCGTGGCGCCTGGGCGACGTCGACAACGGTGCCGGTGTGGTGGACGTACTGCGCGCTGGAGTCGGCCGGGGACAGCCGGACGATCGGGCCGCCGTCACCGACCGGGACGCCGAACAGCGGGGTACCGTCCGGGTGCCAGTAGAGCTTCTGCACCCGGGCGTGCCGGTTCGGGTCGTAGAGCGGGTCGCCGGTGATGTCCCGGTAGTCGCGGGCGTGGTAGACCAGCACGTCGGTCTTGCCGTCCTCGGCCACCGTGAACGAGTTGTGGCCCGGACCCCAGCGCTCGGTCGCGTCGTTGCTCACGAAGATCGGGTCCGGGGTCTTCACCCAGCTCGCCCGGTCCAGCAGGTTCGCGCCGGCGTCCGCGGTGAGCAGGCCCATGCAGTAGCGCGCGTCGGTGGCGCTGGCCGAGAACGTGAGGAACACCCGGCCGTTGCGGATCAGCACGGCCGCGCCCTCGTTCACCCGGTACCCCTGGATCTCCCAGCTCTTTGTGGGCGTGGTGATCCGGGTGGGCTTGCTCTTCAGCGTCCACGGGTTCGCCATCTCGGCGATGTACAGGCTGGAGTTGACCGCGATCTCCGGCTCGCTCTGCGCCCACACCAGGTACCGCTTGCCGCGGTGCGCGAACGTGGTCGCGTCCAGGGCGAAGCTGTCCCACTCCAGGGCGACCTTGCCCTTGAGGGTCCAGCCGGCCGGGTCGCGCGGGTCGGCCAGCGACGACTCGAGCACGTAGATCCGGACCCGGAACACGTCGTCGGCGTCACCGGCGGCGAAGTAGACGTACCACTTGCCGTCGATGCGGTGCAGCTCCGGCGCCCAGATGTGCCCGGCCATGGTGCCGGTGGCCGGCCGCGTCCAGATGGTGGTCTCGGCGGCGTCGGTCAGCCCGGCGAGGGTGTCCGCGCCGCGCACCACGATCCGGTTGTACTCCGGCACCGAGCCGGTGAAGTAGTACGTGCCGTTGACCCGCGGGGTGATGAACGGGTCGGCGCGCTGGCTGACCAGCGGCTGGGTGGTCGGCACGCCGTAGATCGTGGCGTCACCGACGACCGGGTCGGCCTGGGGCGCGCCCTCGGCGCCGGCCGGCAGGACCACGGCGAGGGCTCCGGCGGCGCCGCCGATCAGCAGGGTTCGACGATTCATGATCGGGCTCCTCATCGGGTCCGGATGCGCAGGAAGGTGACCGAGTTCGCCGGGAACTTCCGGGTGAAGGTCGACGCGACGCCGTGGATGGTGCTGGTCACCGGCAGGATCGGCTCGGCGGTGCGGGTGTTCTGCTCGCCCGGGTCACCGGCCAGCACCGTCGCCTTCGCCGTCGGCGCGACCTTGCGGCCCCCGAGGTCGATCTTCGTGACCGCCGGCTTGTCCTGGGCGTTCACCACCTTGACGATCAGTTCACCGGTCTTCGCGTCGCTTGTGACGACCTGGGCGAACGGCTCGGTGACCGCGTTGTCGTCGAAGCTGGCCCACTCGGCGCCGTCCAGGAAGAGCGTCACCTTCGTACCCCGGACTTGGATCTTGAGGTTGTAGGTCTGCCCGGTGTTGACCGTGTTCGGCTTGGTGAGCAGCTGCTCCTTGGCCGAGGTGACGCCCTTCTCGACGGCGCCCTGGGTGTTGTTCCAGCCGCCCAGGTTCCACCAGTAGAAGTTGCCGGTCTCCTGGATGCCGAACGCGACCAGGAAGCCCTCGGCGCCGGCCTGCTTGGTGGCCTTGAGCGTGTAGTCGTAGTCGGTGTCCGTGACGGTGGCGGCCTTGACCATGGTGTCCTCGGAGACCGTGTCGGTCTGCGCGTATCCGCCGCTCGCCGCGGTCCACGTGCCGCGCGGCTGCACCGCGGTCCAGCCGTCGGCGTTACCGTCGTTGAAGTCGTCGGCGAAGATCGTGCTGCCGTCCGGGCGGGTGACCGTGACGTCGTCGTAGGTCGCCGCGGTGCGCCAGGTGGAGAGGCCGATCGCGCCGGTGATCGGCTTCGGGGTGATCACGCCGCCGCCGGTGACCGTGCTCGGCACCACCCGGTCGCCGACGTTCGTCATGAACAGCTTCTGCATCTGGTAGCTGGTCGAACCCCACGACTCGTCGTTGTCAAACCAGATCATGTCCGGTTTCCACTGCACGTTGTCGATGTTGGCGAGCAGCGGCGCGTAGCTCGCCATCTTCACCACGTCGGCGTTGCGCTCCAGGCCGGTCATGTAGGCCGCCTCGGCCAGTGAGTTGGCGAACTTCGCGTCCAGCGAGGCATATTCACCGAGGAAGACCTTGGGACCCGAGCGATCGTACGAGTCGTAGCGCGCGTTGTTCTGCAGGAACCAGGCCGGGCTGTTGTAGTAGTGCTCGTCGACCAGGTCGGTGCCGTTCGCCTTGTTCTTGGCCCACAGGTTGTCGAACGTGCTGCCCTGGTCGTCCGGGCCGGAGTTGCTGACCAGCGCGATCTCCGGGTGGGCCGCCTTGATCGCGGCCTGGAACTGCAGGAAGTTCGCCCAGTACTCCTCGGGCAGGTTCTCCTCGTTGCCGACCGCGACGGTGGTCAGGCCGAACGGCTTCGGGTGGCCCATCGACGCGCGCACCTTGCCCCAGGTCGAGGTGACCGGGCCGTTGGCGAACTCGATCAGGTCGAGGGCGTCCTGGACGTGCTGCTGCAGCAGGGCCGGGTCGTTGGTGGCGCGGTTCTGGCCGCAGCCGGTGACCAGGGCCGGCAGCACCGGCAGCGGCATGGCGCCGATGTCCTCGGAGAACTGGAAGTACTCGTAGTAGCCGAGGCCGTAGGACTGGTTGTAGCCCCAGAAGTTCTTGTTCGTGGCCCGGGTCTCGACCGGTCCGACGGTGTCCTTCCACTGGTACGACCGGGCGCGCGGGTAGTTGTTCGCGGCGTCGTACGGGTACATGCTACCGGTGTTGACCAGGCAGCCGCCGGGGAAGCGGACGAAGCCCGGCTTCAGCGCGGCGATCTTGTCGGCGAGGTCCTCGCGCAGGCCGTTGGCCCGGCCTTTGTAGGTGTCCCGGGGGAACAGCGAGATCTCGTCGAGGCTCACCGGCGCCGCTGAGCCGACCGTGAGCCGGCCCTGGTCGCTGGTCGCGGTGGCCTTCAGCGTGCCGGTGTACTTGGTCCAGGCGTCGCCGGTTGGGCTCACTTCCACCGGCGCGGCGAGGGTGACCCCGGCCGCGGTCTGCAGCGTCACCTGGAGCGGCGCGCTGCCCCCGGCCCGCGCCCACACCGAGAAGTCGTATTTTTCGCCCTTTTTGACGGCGATTCCGGTGTTGTACCCGGCGTTGGTGACCGTGCCGGTCAGCTTGAGGTAGTTGCGGTTGCGGTCGTTGAGCCGCTGGGCGTCGTTGACCACGGTGGCGGTGCCGGTGGTCGTCCAGGCGGTCAGGCCGGTGTAGCCGCCGGCGTCGGTGGCGTTGAACTCGAACGAGCGGTTGCGCACCAGCTCGGCGTAGAGGCCGCCGTCGGCCGCGTAGTTGATGTCCTCGAAGAAGACGCCGTACTGGGACTTGGCCAGCGCGGGGCCGTCGGCCTTCGGGCTCAGGGCGATCGTGTAGTCGGGTTCGACCGCGGCCGCGGAGACCGGCGGGGCGATCGCCAGCGGCAGCGTGACCAGCAGGGCGGCCAAGCCGACCAGGCGGGTTTTGTTTTCAGGCATGAAGAGTCCTCCGGTGCGGGGTGGAGACGCAACGTGAGTGTGTCGGGGATGTTTCCGTAGGGGCGTAAGAGCAATGTGTACGCAAACATCGATGCCGCTGTCAAGAGGAGGCCGTCGATGTCCTGGCTGGTAATACCCTGCTCTGGCGCTGTTTCCGGCAACTTGTTAGCGTTAACGAAAACGCCTGGCCGATCCTCTGGTTAGGACGGTTTCCTGTCAGATCTGCGGAGCGCCGAGCACCGCTTGGATCCGGGCCAGATCCGGGTACCGCGCGGTCTCCAGCAACCCCAGCGCCTCGGCCCGGGCCCGTTCCGCCGCCGCGTCGTCACCGGCCGACCGGTGCGCGGTGTACAAACCGATCAACGGCTCGATGCGCCGGCTCGGCATCGACGTGCCGTACAGGTCGAGGGCCTGCTGGAACGCCGCGATCGCCGCCGGGAGATCGCCGCTGGTCTGCATCAGCAGGCCCATCTGGATCGCCGCGCCGGCCGCGCCCAGGGTGTTCTCGCCCCGCATGTGGATCTCGAAGCTCTGCTGGAACAGCTCGCGGGCCTTCGCCCGGCCGCCCGGCTGGTAGAAGTGGTACCAGCCGATCGGGTGCAGCGAGCTGGCCTCCTCGAACCGGGCCATCTCCGCGTTGTCCAGCCGGTACGCCTCGAGCGCCTCCTGGCCGTACGGATACGCCGCGATCGCCTGCTCCCGGGTCGGCGCGCTGTTCAACCCGATGATCGCGACCGCGGTGCCGAGCAGCCCGTGCGCCAGCCGCAGCTTGTCGCCGGTGCGCCGGCCCACCTCGATCGCCTGCTCCAGGTAGGGCCGGGCCTCGTCCATCCGGTTGAGCCACAGGTGACCGCGACCGATCACATAGCTCAGGAACCCGATCCACCACTGGTCGTCGCTGCGCTCGGCGACGGCGAGCGCCCACCGGGACAGCGTGAACGAGTCCTCCAGGTGGAACCGGATGTCCTGCTGGTAGGGGATCAGCGCCCAGACGAACGGCCCCAGGTAGCGCTCCCGCCCCGGGGTGCGGCACAGCTCGGCCAGCGCCATGGTGGTCTCGTACTCGGCGTCCATCCAGGCCAGCGCCGCCTCGCGGGAGGTGAACCGGTCCGGCACGATGTCCGCCGCCATCGCACCGCCGCGGACCGGGCGAGGGTACGACAGGTAGACGTCCGCCGCGCGCAACGCCGTGTGCAGGTGGTACTCGACCAGCCGGCGGAGCACGTCGGCGCGGGCGGCCGGCTCGTCCTGCCGGTGTGCCAGCTCGACGGCGTACGCGCGGACCAGGTCGTGGTAGCCGTACCGGCCCGGGCGGCGCTCGCTCATCAGGTGCGCGTCGCAGAGCGTGCGCAGCAGCGCCCGGGTGCCGGCCCGGTCCCGCCCGGCCACGTTCACCGCGGCCGCCAGGGGCAGATCCGAGCCGGGGTGCAGCGCCAGGTGCCGGAACAGCTCGGCCGCGGCGGCCGGCAACCGCCGGTACGACCAGGAGAACACCGCGCGCAGGTCGTGCTTGACCCCGTCCACCGCGAACGCGGCCAGCCCCTCCTCCTCGGCCAGCTCCTCGGCGACCGTGCCCAGGGTGAACCCGACCCGGGCGCAGACCACCGCGAGCGCCAGCGGCAGGCCACCGCAGCGGGCCACGATCGCGTCCCGGGCGGCCGGTTCGCCGTCGACGAGCGCCGCGCCCAGCCGCCCGCGCAGGTACGCCCGCGCCTGCTCGTCGCGGAACCCGTCCAGGTGCAGCGGCCGTGCCCCGTCCGTGACCAGCAGCCCGCCGAGCCGGTTGCGGCTGGTCACCACGACCGCGCAGCCGGCCGCGCCGGGCAGCAGCGGGCGCACCTGCTCGGCGTCCCGGGCGTTGTCGAGCACCAGCAGCATCCGCCGGCCGGCCAGCACACTGCGGAACAGCGTGGTGCGCTCGGTCTCGCCCGGCGGCACCCGGTGGTCGGCCACGCCGAGCGCGCCGAGGAAACCGAGCAGCACGTCGCCGGGGGCGAGCGGGGTGTCCTCCGGGCCGTATCCGCGCAGGTCGGCGTAGAGCTGGCCGTCCGGGTAGCGGCCGGCGGCCTGGTGCGCCCAGCGGACCGCGAGAGTGGTCTTGCCCACCCCGCCGACGCCGCTGATCACGGTCAGCGGGGTGCCGTCCGGGTCGGCGGTGTGCCGGTCCAGCTCGGCCATCTCGGACTCGCGGGCCGCGAACGTGGCCGGTGACCGGGGGAGCTGGGCCGGGCGTACCGGAAAGGGGTCGTCCGCGGGCAGGCCGAACCGCAACTCGGCGGCGAGCACCTCGTGGCGCTGCTCCAGAATGGCCTGTTCCAGATCGGCCAGCGCCGGCTCCGGCTCCAGGCCCAGCTCGTCGGCGAGATGGCGGCGGTGCCGGCGCAGCACGTCGAGCGCCTCGGCGGACCGGTGCGCGGCCCACAGCGCGACCGCCCACAGCCGCCAGGCCAGCCCGCGCAACGGTTCCGCCTCGGCCAGCGCCCGGGTCGCCGGGACCGCCTCGCCGAACCGGCCCAGCACCAGCAGCGACGCCGCGATCCGTTGCCGGGCGATCAGCCGGGACTCGGCCAGCCGGGTGATCACCGGGCCGGCCCAGGGCTCGTCGGCGAACTGCTCGTACGGGTCGCCGTGCCAGAGGGCGGTGGCGCGGCGCAGCAGGGTCAGGGCGGCCTCCGCGTTGGCCGGTGACAGGCCCAGCGTGCGCATCTCCTGGACCTGCTGCAGCAGGTGCTCGAACTCCCACGCGTCGACGGCGCCGGCGGGCAGCCGCAGGGCGTACCCGGAACCCTCGCTGACCAGGACCACGGCGGCGGCGCGCGGCAGGCGGTCCGGTTCCAGGAGGCGGCGCAACCGTGAGACGTACGCCTGGAGCGACACGAGGGGCCGCGGTGGCGGGGTCTCGCCCCAGAGCTGGTCGACGATCCGGTCGACGGTGACCACCTCGCCGCCGGCCGCGACCAGCATGGCCAGCACCGCCTGCTGCTGGTGGCCACCGAGCGGGACGACGTCGCCGCGGACCAGAGCCTCGACCGGGCCGAGCACACGGATCTCGATCATCGGGGGGGTCCTTCGCTCGGTCCGTTGTCACGCTGGGTGATTGGCGAGATGGCGCTCCGTGCTGCCGGTCGGTGCCCGGCGGTGTGGTTCCGGAACCACACGCAGGGTTACCGCACGTGGTGTCGTCCCGGGATCTTAAGGGGTCACGCGAGTCGTTCTCGTTTCCTGTGCGGCTCTCGTCGGCAACGCGACAGTAAGGCGATTTCCCGTTGTCGATCACCCGTCGAGGCGGTTGACCGGCAACGGTGCGGGCCCCGGCCGCCCCTACTGTCAACAAAGCGGGGAGTAATCGCCAGGGGGCCGGTCGGCGGTGCTCGCCGCCGTGGTGGCCGGGGCGCCGCCCGGCACGCACCGTGCAGATCGTCACCGCGGTGGCCGTGCTCGCCTCGCTGTACCCCGGCTGGTGCTCAGGGGTGTGTCCCGGCCCTCGAGGCACCCCTGAGCACCAGCCGGGAATCGGGGGCCGCGGCACGGCGGTGGGTTCCGGGGGCGGCGCGCGGGCGGTTCGCGGGCTGGTCGTGAGGGGTGTCTCGCGGACCGCGAGACACCCCTCACGACCAGCCGGGGCCTGGGGCGCGGCGCGGCCGGGAGGCGGCAGGACGTCGCGCGAGGCTGCCACGGGACGTGGCTGATGCCTGCGGACGGGACTCCTCACGCGTACGGAATCGCGGTGAATCCGGTGATCGGGAGCGGTCAGGTGGGGGAGGGCAGGAGGCGGCCCGGGTCGCCCAGCAGGATCCGCTGGTGGAGGTGGCGGAGGGCCGGAGTCGGCTCGACGCCCAGCTCGTCGGCGAGGATGCGGCGGACCTTGCGGTAGTGGGACAGTGCGTCGGCGGTGCGGCCGGCGCGGTAGAGAGCGGTCATCAGCAGCGCGTGGCAGCGTTCGCGCAGCGGATCCTCGGCGACCATGGCGCGCAGGTCGGCGATCGCCTCGGGGTAGCCGCCCAGCTCGACGGTGACCGCGACCAGGTCCAGGGCGGCGCTGCGGCAGAGCTCGGTCAGGCGGGCGCGCTGGCCCTCGACGTAACCGCCGGCCGCGCCGGCCAGCGGGGTGCCCCGGTGCAGGCCGACCGCGGCGCGCAGGGCCACCGCGGCGGCCGGGTGGTCGCCGCGCCGCATCGCGTCGGCGGCCTGGGCGGTGTGCTGGTGGAACAGCTGGACGTCGAGCGAGCCGGGCGGGGCGGACAGCACGTAGCCGCCGCCGATCCAGCCGATCCGGACCGCGTTCGGCGAGCCGGACGGCCCGCAGAGCAGCCGGCGCAGCCGGGACAGGTAGGTGCGCACGGTGGCGACCGCGGAGGCCGGCGGGTCGACCGGCCAGATCGCGTCGACCAGCTCGTCGACGGTGGTCAGCAGGCCCTCGCGGAGCAGCAGCACGGTCAGGGCGGTGCGCTGCTGCGGTGAGCCGAGCGGGACCTCGGCGCCGTTGCGCCAGGCGCGGACCGGCCCGAGCAGGGCGAAGGTGACCGTCATGCGACACCGCCGCGCAGCGTCGCCATCTGCCGGCGGTACTGCCGCCGGCCGACCAGACGCCACAGCAGCCGGCCGGGCGCCGGCACCTTCTTCAGGAACTCGGCACGCTCGGCCGGGGTGGCGTCCTCCAGGATCGCGCCGAGGGCCAGGAAGATCTTCGACTTCGGCACGTTCTCCAGCCCCTGCTTGCCGACCTGCTCCCACTCCGGCGGGGTGAGGAAGTCCTCGACCAGCGGCATCACCAGCGACTCCTCGTCGGCGAGGTGCTGGTGCAGGATCCGCAGGTGCACCACGAGCGCGTCGGCCAGCGCGGCCCGGTCCTGCTCCTCGGCAGTGGCCTCCCAGCGCGGCAGGTGCGTCTGGATGTCGGTGAGGGTGCCGTCCAGCGCCTCGTGCTGCTGCTCCATCCGGACCACCAGGTCGTCGTAGACCTGGGCGCGGGCGTGCAGCAGCGGCCAGATCAGCTCGTCCTCGGTGGTGTGGTGGTGGTGCAGGGCGCCGATGTACTCGCGGACCGCGTCGGCCACCTGCCGGGACCGCGCGACGTCGCCCTCCCCGGCCACGCCGACGAACTGCAGCAACAGGGCGGCCTCGCGGCGGAACACCCGATGGATCATGATCATTTCTTGGGTGTACGGGGTGCTCGTGCCGGGCAAGGGGTCGCTCCTCGGTGTGACTGTCGGCTTCGGAGCGGACAGTGTTCCCGGACCCACTTGCCTGTCACTTGCATCGGTGCTCAGAGCCCCTTGCGCACGACGGCGGGCGGCGAGCGCCCGGCGGCCGCCCGCCACCACGTACCCGCCGCCCCCGCCGTCAGTAGGGTGACGGCCCGTCGCTGTCGTGCCCTCGCATGCTGGCCGGGCCGGGTAGACGACGGATATACGACATCGACGTTCATCGCCCGTTCACCCGGATCCGGTGGCCGGCGCCGGGCGGTGCACCTACCTTCCCGGGAGCCGCCATCGGCGCGGACGACCACGAGGGAGATGCGATGACGGACGAGAAACGCCGCTTCCTGCCACTGCTGGGGCACAGCGGTGGCAGCCGGGACGCGATGACCTGTCTCTACCGCTGCGGGAACGCCTGCGACCACCCGGCGCCCAACGCGTCCGCCAACCCGTACCTCGGTGACGTGGTCAACGCCGAGATGAGCCGCCGGGGCGTGATCCGCGCGGGTGCGGTCGGCGGCATGGTGCTCGGCTTCGGCGGCGCCGCGGCCGCCCTGGCGAGCCCGGCGACGGCCGCGCCGGCCACCGAGGTCCTGAGCAGCGGGCAGCAGCTCAAGCCCTCGAAGGCCGGCGCGCTGACCTTCGAGACGGTCGCGCCGAACACCCGGGACGCGGTGACCGTCCCGGCCGGCTACGAGACCGCCGTGGTGATCCGCTGGGGTGACCCGGTGGTGGCCGGCGCCCCGGCGTTCGACCTGCACCAGCAGACCGCCGCCCGGCAGTCCCGGCAGTTCGGCTTCAACAACGACTTCGTCGGCGTGCTGCCGCTCCCCGGCCGCCACGACCGGGCGCTGCTGGTGGTGAACCACGAGTACACCAACGAGGAGCTGATGTTCCCGGGCTTCACCAGCCTGGACGCGCTCACCGTGGAGCAGCTCGAGGTGGCCATCGCCGCGCACGGGCTCTCCGTCGTGGAGATCGAACGGGCCGGCCGCTCCGGCCGGTGGACGCCGGTGAAGAGCCGCCACCTGCACTACAACCGGCGGCTCACCGCGCTCGCGTCGACGTTCCGGCTGACCGGCCCGGCAGCCGGCTCGGCGTGGCTGCGGACCGCGGCGGACCCGCGCGGCACCACCGTGGTCGGCACCCTGAACAACTGCTCCGGCGGTGTCACGCCGTGGGGCACGGTGCTCTCCGGCGAGGAGAACTTCAACCAGTACTTCGTCGGCGCCGACCAGTCCCCGGAGGCCCTCAAGCCCAAGCTGACCCGGTACGGCATCACCACCACCGCCCGCTACCCGAGCGGCTCGCGCAAGTGGGACCGCGCGCAGGAGCGGTTCGACCTGGGCAAGCACCCGAACGAGGCGCACCGGTTCGGCTGGATCGTCGAGGTGGACCCGTTCGACCCGGAGTCCGCCCCGCGCAAGCACACCGCGCTGGGCCGGCTCAAGCACGAGGGCGCGAACGTCATCGTGGCCAGGGACGGTCACGTGGTCGCGTACATGGGTGACGACGAGCGGTTCGAGTACCTCTACAAGTTCGTGTCCGACAAGAAGTTCCTGCCCGGGCACTCGCACCTGGCCCGCAAGCACAACCTGACCCTGCTCGAGTCCGGCACGCTCTACGTCGCCAAGGTGACCGGGGACAGCCCGGCCGGTGAGATCGACGGCACCGGCACGCTGCCCGCCGACGGCCGGTTCGACGGCAAGGGCCAGTGGATCAAGCTGGTGTCCGGGAGCCGGTCGTACGTGCCCGGGATGACCGCGGCCGACGTGCTGACCTTCACCCGGCTGGCCGGCGACGCGGTCGGCGCCACCAAGATGGACCGCCCCGAGGACGTGCAGCCCAGCCTGCGCACCGGGAAGATCTACGCGGCGATGACCAACAACACCAACCGCGGTGTCGGCACGAACGCGCCGGCCGACGAGGCGAACCCGCGCAACGCCAACAAGCACGGCCACATCTTCGAGGTCACCGAGGACCACGGCGACCACACCGGCACCACGTTCACCTGGACGCTGCCGATCGTCTGCGGTGACCCGGCCGCCGCCGACACCTATTTCGGCGGGTACGACAAGTCCGCGGTCTCGCCGATCTCCTGCCCGGACAACGTCGCCTTCGACAGCGCCGGCAACCTCTGGATCTCCACCGACGGCAACGCGCTGGGCAGCAACGACGGCCTGTTCGCCACGCCGATCGAGGGTAAGGAGAAGGGCCACCTCAAGCAGTTCCTCACCGTGCCGCGCGGCGCCGAGACCTGCGGCCCGTTCATCACCGGCGACGACAAGTCGGTCTTCACCGCGGTGCAGCACCCGGGCGAGATCTCCGGCGCCACCGTCGACAAGCCGGCCTCGTTCTGGCCGGACGGCGGCTACGCCAAGCCCGCCGTGATCGTCACCTGGCGCCCGGACGGCGGCCCGGTCGGCAGCTGAGCGAGCGTCCCGGAACGGCCCCGGCGCACCACGCGCCGGGGCCGTTCCCACGCATGACTTAACTCACGGTAAGGGCTGGCGGCGACGAGCTACGTTTCTATCGCCAGCAACCGGCCGGGGGAGAACACTGAGTGATCGAGTCGCCGTCCGTCCGTGACCGGATCCGTGCCGTGCTGCCCGGGCTGGTCTCCGGCCTGCTGATGCTCGTGGTCGCGCTCTACGCCGCCACCCGTCCCCGGCTCAGCTGGGACGAGGTGACCTCGGCCGAGGTGGCGACGCGGACCACCGGGCAGATCTGGCAGCTGGTCCAGCACGTCGACGCGGTGTTCGGCGCGTACTACTGGTTCCTGCACTTCTGGACCGGGATCTTCGGCGACAGCGAGCTGTCCCTGCGGCTGCCGTCGATCCTGGCGATGGCCGGCGCGGTCGGGCTCACCGCCGAGCTCGGGCGGCGGCTGTTCACCCCGCTGATCGGCCTGACCACCGGCCTCATCCTGGTGATCATTCCGAACACGTCCCGGTACGCGGCCGAGGCCCGTCCGTACGCGTTCGTGTGTCTTTTCTCGATCCTGGGTCTGCTTCTGCTGCTCGCCGCGGTTCGCGGCGGCCCGGCCGGTCGGGTGCCGAAAGCCGTCGTCTGGGCGCTCTACGGGCTGTCGGTGCTGCTCCTCGGCGGCTTCAACCTGATCGCGCTCACCGCGCTGGCCGCGCACGCCACGGTGGCCGGCATCGTCGCCTGGCGCCGCCGGGACTGGCGGCCCGCGGGGGTCTGGCTGCTGACCGTGGCGCTGGCCCTGCTGCCGCTGGCCCCGCTGGTGTATTTCGGCACCCAGCAGGACAGCACCCAGCTGCACTGGGTCAAGCCGATCACGGTCGCCGCGATCCGCGCGATGCCCGGCGAGATCACCGGGTCCAGCCGGGTGGCCTGGCTGCTGATCGGCCTGGCGGTGCTGGCCGCCTGGCAGCCGGCCCGCCGGCTGACGCCGATCGTGGTGCTGGCGCTCGGCCCGTTCGCCGCGGTCGCGCTGGCGTCGGTGCTGCTCTCGCCGATGTGGGTGGCCCGCTACATGATCGTGGTGCTGGCGCCGCTGGCGATCCTGGCCGCGGTCGCGCTGGTCGCCGACACGCCGGAGCCCCGCGCGTGGCGGGACCTGATCGGCGGGCGGATGGTGCGGATCGGCGCGGTGCTGCTCCTGCTGGCCGCGATCGCCCTGCCCGGCCAGCGGTCGATCCGCCTGCCGACCGCGAAGAACGGCCCGGACTACCGCGGCCTGGCCACCCTGGTCGGCACGTACGACCAGCCCGGCGACGTGATCGTCTACCCGCCGAAGAACCGGGCGATGCGCGCCGGGATGGACTACTACCTGCGCGGGGTGCCGGACCGGCCGCGGGACGTGCTGTTTCAGACTCCGGCCGGGCAGACCGGGCTGCTGACCGCCGGTGAGTTCACCGACGACGCCGCCCGGGTGGCCGGCGCCACCGGCGTCTGGCTGGTCATCGCGGATCAGCGCGCCGATCCGCTCACCGCCCGGCCGCACCTGCGCGCGCTGCTCACCGCGAAGTACGTCGAGGCCGGGCGCTGGAAGAAGAAGCACGCCACCGCGGTGCTGTACCGGCTGCGCGGCTGATCTGGTTAGCTCACCGGTCATGAAGGTGCTGCTGCCGGACTCGGTGGAACTCGACGTCAGCCTGCCCGCCGGCGTCACCGCGGTGGTCTACCCGATCGGCGAGCCGATTCCCGACGAGCACTGCGACGCCGAGGCGCTGGTGGTCTGGGGCAACCCGGCGCCGCAGCTGGCCGACGCCGCCCGGCGACTCCGTCGGCTGCGCTGGGTGCAGAGCCTGGCCGCCGGGCCGGACGCCGTGCTGCAGGCCGGGTTCGCGACCGGCGTGCTGGTCACCGCGGGGCTCGGGCTGCACGACCGGACCGTCGCCGAGCACACCCTGGCCCTGGTGCTGGCCGCCGCCCGCCGGTTGAACCTGCTGATCCGGGCACAGGTCGGGCACCGGTGGGCGGGGGAGCTGGGCGGGTTGCAGCCGGTCCGGGAAGAAGGATCCTTCCGTACGCTGCGCGACGCGCACGTGGTGATCTGGGGGTTCGGCGGGATCGCCGGGACCCTCGCGCCGCTGCTCGCCGCGCTCGGCGCCCGGGTCACCGGGGTGGCCCGTACGGCCGGCGAGCGGTACGGCTTCCCGGTGGTCACCGCCGCCGAGCTCCCCGCGCTGCTTCCCGCCGCGGACGTGCTGATCTCGATCCTGCCGGCCACCCCGGAGACCGCGGGCGTGCTGGACGCCACGGTCCTCGGGCAGCTCCCGCCGCACGCCTGGGTGGTGAACGTCGGCCGGGGCAGCACCCTGGACGAGGCGGCCCTGCTCGCCGCGCTGCGGTCCGGCCGGATCGCGGGCGCGGCCCTCGACGTCTTCGCGACCGAGCCGCTGCCGCCGGGCTCCGGGTTGTGGGACGAGCCGAACGTGATCATCTCGCCGCACGCGGCCGGTGGCCGTCCGCTCGGCGCCGCCGCGCTGATCTCGGAGAACCTGCGAGCGCTGCTCGACGGACGCCCTCTCCGGAACCAAATATGCTGACGTAGTAGAACAGACCGGACCATTTCGCCTGTTGGGTACCGGGCCGCGTGCCGCGGCCCGGCAGTCGGCTGCGCTCCTGGCCCTGGCCGGCGCGCTGGCCCTGCTCGGCATCCTGAACGATCCGGGCCAGTCCGCGAAGCTGCTGCTGGTCGCGGTCTGTGACGGCGTGGTGTCGCTGTTCGCGTTCCTGTTCCCGTGGCACCGGACCGGCCGGAACGCGGCGGCCTGGCTCGGCCTGCCGGCGTTCGCCGTGCTCGGCCTCTCCACCTGGTCGTTCGGCGGGGTGGCGACCGGCACCGGCCCGTTCCTGGTGCTGCTCTACGCCTGGGCCGGCCTGCACTTCCCGCGCTGGATCCTGCTGGCCTACCTGGTGCCGGCCACCCTCGCCTACCTGGTGCCGCTGATCGTCACCGATCAGCCGGAATCCATCCTGGGCAGCGCGTTCGTGCTGATGCCGATCGCGCTGGCGGTGGCGATGCTGATCGAGGCGCACGCCCGGCACCTGCGCGACGACCGGGAACGGCTGGCCCGGATCGAGCAGTGGCGCTCGGCGATGATGAACACCCTGGCCCACGACGTGCGCAGCCCGCTGAGCGCGATCCAGATCGTGCTGGACGAGCTGCGTGAGGACGCCACCGGGGTGCCGGCCCGGATGCTCGACATGGCCCGGCGGCAGACCGCCCGGATCAACCGGCTCGCCGACGCGCTGCTGGACGTGCAGCGGATCGACAGCACCGGGCACCTCAAGCTGGACCGGCAGCTGTACCCGGCCCGGGAGCTGGTCACCGACGCGCTCTCGTACATCCGGGTGGACCCGCCGATCGAGGTCGAGATCGACGCGGGCACCACGATCTGGGTGGACAAGCAGCGGTTCGAGCAGGTGCTGCTCAACCTGGTCAGCAACGCGCATCGGTACGGGTCGGCGCCGATCGTGGTGCGGCTCGCCCGGGACGGCGACGTGGACCGCCTCGAAGTCCGCGATCACGGGCCGGGCATCCCGGACAGCCTGCGGGAGAACCTGTTCGGGCAGTTCGCGGTCGGTGGCGCGGAGGGGGTCGGGCTGGGGCTGTTCATCGTTCGGCAGCTGGCCGAGGCGCACGCGGGGCGGGCGGTGGCCGAGGCCCGCGACCCGGGGGTAGCGATGGTGGTGACGTTCCCGGTGACGCCGGATTTTTCCGGATAAAAGCGTTTTTGGCCTGCTCGGAGAGTGGCTGTTCCCCGAGCCGACGAGCGGCTTTTCGCGGGCTCGGCGAGCGGCTATTCGCCGGTGAAGACCGGCGCGCGGCGTGCCAGGCTCGCCGCGATGCCCTCGGCGCTGTCTTTCGTCGCCCAGTGCACCCGCTGCTCGGCCAGCTCGTGATCGAGCGCCTGCCGGACCCGGGCGGCCAGGTCGCCACGGAGCGTGGCCCGCATCGACCGGACCGCGAGCGGCGCCGACGCGGCGATCTCCAGGGCCAGCGCGCGGGCGGTGTCCCGGACCCGGCCGGGCTCGGCGAGCCGGTCGGCCAGCCCGATCCGGAACGCCTCCTCGCCACCGACCCGGCGTGCGGTCAGCAGCATGTCGGTGGCCTTCTGCGTCCCGATCAGCCCGGGCAGCGTCACGCTGAGACCGAAACCCTGGTGGAAGCCGAGCTTGCCGAAGTTCGCCACGAACCGGGTCGCGGCCTCGGCGACCCGGAAGTCCGCCGCGCACGCCAGGCCGAGCCCGCCGCCGACGGCCGTGCCCTGCACCGCGGCGACGATCGGCGTCCGCAGGTCGAACAGCTGCGCGGCCCGCCGGTACAGCCGTTCGGCCGCGGCCACGTGATCCACCGCGAAGTCACCGCCGCCGAAGTCCGCCCCGGCGCAGAAGTGCCGGCCCTCGGAGGCGAGCAGGATCACCCGGCAGGCCGGGTCGTCGTCGAGCGCGGTCGCGGCGTCCACGATCCGGCCGATCAGCGCCTCGTCGAAGTGGTTGGCCGGCGGCCGCCGCATCTCGAGCAGCGCCACCCCGCCGTCGACCGTCACAGAAAGATCCACGATCAAAACCTATCCTTTGGTACGGGCGCGCACGTGCACGCGCTCGCCCTGCGGGCCGAACAGGTTCAGCACCTCGGCGGGTTCCTGGTCCGGATTGAGGATCTTGTGGGGCAGTCGGGTGTCGAACTCGGCGGCCTCACCCGGGGTCAGCACGATGTCGTGCTCGCCGAGCAGCAGGCGGATCCGGCCACTCAGCACGTAGATCCACTCGTACCCCTCGTGGGTCTGCTGTTCCCGGTCGTGGTCGGCCGCGTTGAACGGGATGATCTGCTTGAACGCCTGCATCCCGCCGGGCCGCCGGGTCAGCGGGATGTACGTGTGCCCGTTGCGCTCGATCGGCCGCTGCCGGACCCGCGGATCGCCGGTCTCCGGCGCGTCCACCAGCTCGTCCAGGGTGACCTGGTACGCCTCGGCGAGCGGCAGCAGCAGCTCCAGGGTGGGCTTGCGGTCGCCGGACTCGAGCCGGGAGAGCGTGCTGACCGAGATGCCGGTGGTCTCGGCCAGCTGGGTCAGGGTCAGCTCGCGCCTCTGCCGCAGGGTGCGCAACCGGGGGCCGACGGCGGCCAGCGCGGCATCCAGGTCTTTTGCCATAACAGCAACGATACTTGCCGGTTTTGCGGCTCCGGGGGCACGGTGGGTTCCCGGACGACGAGAAGGAGCGGGCGATGGACGAGCGGACGTACGACGTACTGGTGATCGGCGGCGGCGCGGCCGGGCTGAGCGGGGCGGTGACCCTGGCCCGGTCGGCCCGGTCGGTCCTGGTGATCGACAGCGGCGACCCCCGCAACGCGCCGGCCGGGCACGTGCACAACCTGCTGGGCCGCGAGGGTGTGCCACCCGCCGAGCTGTACCGGGCCGGCCGGGCCGAGGTCGCCGCGTACGGCGGGGAGTTCCGCGAGGGCACCGCCGAGCAGGCGGAGCGCACCGCGGACGGCTTCCTGGTCACCCTGGCCGGCGGCGCCCAGGTGCGTGGGCGGCGGCTGCTGGTCACCACCGGGCTGACCGACGAGCTGCCGGCCATCCCCGGCCTTGCCGAGCGGTGGGGGCGGGATGTGGCGCACTGCCCGTACTGCCACGGGTGGGAGCTGCGCGGCAAGCGGATCGGCGTGCTGGTGGCCGGCCCGATCAGCATGCACGGCGCCCAGCTCTGGCGGCAGCTCAGCGACGACGTGCTCTACCTGCTCGACGGCGGACCGGCCCCGGAGCCCGAGCAGGCCGAGCAGCTGGCCGCCCGCAGCATCCCGGTGGTCGGCGAGCAGGTCGAGGCGGTCGAGGTCACCGACGACCGGATCACCGGCGTACGCCTGGCCGGCGGCCGGGTGATCCCCCTGGAGGCGATCGCGGTCGCCCCGCGCTTCGTGGCCCGCTCGGCGTTCCTCGAGTCGCTCGGCCTGAAGCCGGAGCCGCTGGAGATGAACGGGCACGTGATGGGCCTGCGGATCCCGGCCGAGGAGACCGGCGCCACCACGGTGCCCGGCGTCTGGGTGGCCGGCAACGTGACGAACCTGGGCGCGACCGTGGCGGTCGCCGCCGCGGCCGGGCAGGCAGCAGGCGCCATGATCAACATGGATCTGATCGCCGGGGAGACCCGGGCCGCGGTCGAGGAGTACCGGCGTCAGCAGGAGAGCATGCACGAGCCGGCCGCCTGGGAGGAGCGCTACCGGTCCCGGCCGGCGATCTGGAGCGGCAAACCGAACGTGCAACTGGTCGCCGAGGCCGCCGGGCTCCCGGCCGGGCAGGCCCTGGACGTCGGGTGCGGCGAGGGCGCCGACGCGGCCTGGCTCGCCGAACGCGGCTGGCAGGTGACCGGGACCGACATCTCCACGGTCGCCCTGGAGCGGGCCGCCGGGCACGCCACCGCTGCCGGGCTCGCCGAGCGGATCACGTTCACCCACGCCGACCTGCGCGCCGACCCGCCCGCCGAACGGTCCTACGACCTGGTCTCGGCGCACTTCATGCACCTGCCCGGCCCGGCCCGCCGCGAGCTGTACGCCCGGCTGGCCGCCGCCGTCCGGCCCGGCGGCACCCTGCTGATCGTCGGTCACCACCCGGACGACCTGGCCACCGTCCCCGGCCGGATGCACTTCCCGGACATGATGTTCACCGCCGAACAGGCGGCCGCCGACCTGGATCCGGACGTCTTCGACGTGCTGACCACGGAGAAACGCCCCCGCGCCGCCACCCTGCCGGACGGGACCGAGGGCATCATCCACGACACGGTGCTGGTGGCCCGCCGCAAGCGCTGAACCCGTCCCCGGAACGTCGCCCGCCGCGTCTCGAACCGATAGTGGCGGGTGTCATTCGGACGAATCGCCAGCATGGCACCGGTTGCCTTGCTGCAAT
The DNA here is from genome assembly GCF_001509495.1 of Actinoplanes awajinensis subsp. mycoplanecinus. Classification (NCBI taxonomy): domain Bacteria; kingdom Bacillati; phylum Actinomycetota; class Actinomycetes; order Micromonosporales; family Micromonosporaceae; genus Actinoplanes; species Actinoplanes awajinensis. The sequence continues at coordinate 35,306 of NZ_LLZH01000304.1, forward strand.
GGGCACATGCGGCGCGATGAAGCAGATGGACAGCTCGGGCCGGGCGACGACGCCCGCACGGCGCTCGCCGCCTGGCGCGCCGGGATCGGCGACCCCGGCGCCGCGGACCGGCTCCTCGATCTTCCGAGGGCCGGCGCCGACCTGGTGGAGATCACCGGCCCGGGCCCGGCCGCGGTGACCGACCGGCTGCGGCGGGGGCGGGACTGGTCGTTCGGGCCGGGTGGCGCCGAGCGGCTGGAGACCGGGCTGCCCGCCGACACCCTGCAGACCCTGCTGCGGCACCTGCGCCGGCACTCCCACCAGGAGAGCCTGGACCACGGCGAGGACGTGCTGCACCTGGCCACCGGCCTGCTGCACTGGCAGGACGCCGACGGCGCCCGGCACGCCAGCCCACTGCTGCTCACCCCGGTCGAACTGGTCGCCCTGGGCCCCGGCGACGTGCCCCGGCTGCGTGCCGGCACCGGCGACCCGGTGCTCAACCCGGCTCTCGCGCACCGGCTGGAGCCGCTCGGCGTCGAGCTCACCGCCGACCTCGACGAGCTGCGCAAGCGCCTCGAGGGCAGGAACGGCTGGCGGATCGCCGACGCGGTCGTGCTGGCCCGCTTCGACCTGGCCGGCGAGGCGATCCGGCAGGACCTGGCCGAGCACGAGGACCTGATCCTGGCCCACCCGGTGGTGCGCGCGCTGGCCGCCGAGGACGGCGACCTGGAGTTCGAGCCGATCGGCGCCGACCGGCTCGACGAGGCGGAGACCCCGCTGCTGCTGGACGCGGACGCCGCCCAGCGGGCCTGCGTCGCGGCCGCCCTGGACGGGCACAGCTTCGTGATCGACGGGCCGCCCGGCACCGGCAAGTCGCAGACCGTGGCCAACATGATCGGCGCGCTGGCGCATGCCGGGAAGCGGATCCTGTTCGTCTCGGAGACCGCGTCCGCGCTCGACGTGGTCCAGCACCGGCTGGCCGCGGCCGGGCTCGGCAACTACCTGCTCGACCTGCACGGGCACCGGGCCGGGCGCAAGCAGGTCGCCGCGACCCTGGCCGCCGCGCTCGAGGCGGTGCCGCTGCCGTCGCCCGGGATGGACGAGCTGGACCGGCAGACGCTGCGCGACCGCCGGGAACGGCTGGACGCCTACGCGACGGCGGTCAACGAGGACCGCGCCCCGCTCGGGCGGAGCCTGCACGACGTGCTGGGACGGGTGGCCGCGCTCACCGGCGTACCCGATGGTCCTGTTCCTGCATGGCAGCCTCTGGCCCTGACCGACGACGTCCTGGACCGCATCCGGACCGCCACCGACCGGCTGACCGGCGCGTGGCGGCCGGCCACCGAGCGCAGTGGCTTCCGCTGGCGTGAGGTGATCGAGAAGGAGCCGCTCGGCGCCGCGCTGCAGGACGCGCAGCTCGCGCTGGAGGTGCTGACCGAGGCCACCGACGGGTACGCCGCGCTCGCCACCGCCTTCCACCTGCGGCTGCCGGTGGACGTCGCCGAACTGGCCGACCTCGCCGGTGCCGCCGCCGGGCGGCCCGCCGAGGTCGCCGACGCCTGGCTCACCGCGGCCGGCCTGCGCCCGGTCCGCGAGGCCGTGCAGACGCTGACCCGGCAGCTGGCCGAGATCCGCGCCGCCGAGGAACTGGCCCGCGAACGCACCGGCCTGCCCGCCGCCGAGCTGGCGCAGCAGGACGTCACCGCACTGCCGGAACGGCCCGCGCTGGACCCGCCCGCGATCGACCTGGCCCCGCTCACCGCGCCCGCCGCCAAGGCCCTCGCGGGCCGGTTCGCGGTGGACGCCGACGAGCTGGAGCACCAGCAGCGCGACCTCGACCGGATCACCAGCCGGCTCGGCCTGCCCGACGTGGTCAGCTTCTCCGACGTCGAGCTGGTCACCGTGGTCGCCGAGCTCGGCTCCCGGCCGGACAAACCCGAGCCGGCCTGGTTCGGCCCGGGCGCGCAGGCCGGCGTGCACGCCGCGGCCGGCCAGCTGCGGCGGCACGTCGAGGCGGTCGCCCAGGCCAGGGCGCAGGCCCGCGAGTACTTCACCGAGGCGGTGCTGCACGAGCCGGTCGAGGACCTGGCCGAACGGTTCGCCACCGTGCACCGCGGGCTGCGCCGGTTCCTGGCCGGGTACCGCTGGGACAAGGAGACCGTGGCCGCGCTCGCCGAACCCGGCGTCAGCGCCGAGGCGGCCGTCGCCCAGCTGCCCCTGGCCGTCGCCTGGCGCCGCGCCAACGAGGGCCTGGTCGCCGCGGAACGGCAGCACGCCGCCCTGCTCGGCCGGTTCTGGAAGCGGCTCGACACCGACTTCCTGGCGATCGGCCGGGCCCTGGAGACGGTCAACGAGGCACTCCGGGTCACCCCGCCGGAAGCCGTCCCCGCGGTCATCGAGTACGTCTGCAACCGCGGTGGCGACGGCGAGACGCTGCGCGCGGTCACCGAGGCCCGCGACGTGTTCCGGCACTGGCGCGGCACCCTGCGCCCGGCGCCGGAGGCGGCGGCCCGGCCGGAACTCGGTCACGGCACCATCGCCGCGGCGATCGGCTGGCTGCGCGCGCAGACCGGTCCGCTGCAGGCCGCCGCCGAAGCGCTCGGGCAGCTCGGCAACGTGGCCGGGCGGGAACTGGACCTGGCCGAGGCGCAGGCCATCGCCGAGGTGCGCGGCACCGTGCTCGGCACCGCGCAGGAGCTGGCCGAGAGCGCGCCGGCCCTGGCCGCCGCGCTGGGCGACGTCTACCGCGGCCGCGACACCGACCTGCGGGCCGTGGACCGGGCGCTCGACTGGGCGGCGCACGCCCGGACCCTGCGCAGCGGCGCCGACGTGGCGCTGACCCCGGACCAGGCGGCCGCGCTGGCCCCGGCGCCGGCGGCGGTGCCGGCCGGTGAGCTGCGCACCCTGATCGACGGCTGGCAGCAGGCCCGGCAGCGGATCCTGGACGCGTTCGGCCCGGCCCGGCAGGTCCGCCTCGGCACCAGCCTGGACCGCTACGAGACCGCCCGGGACCTGCTGCGCGACCTGCACGACGACGACAGCGGCCAGCGTGAGTGGTTCGACTACCTGGCCGCCCGCGAGGTGCTCGCCGAGCACGGCGTGGACACCGCCGTCGACTTCTGCGCCGACCACGGCGTCGAGGTCGGCCGGCTGCGCCCGGTGATCGAGCGGGCGCTCTTCCGGGCCTGGGCCGACGCGGTCATCGAGGGCGACGAACGGCTCGCGCCGCTGGCCGCGATCGAGCGCAACGAGCTGGTCGAGGAGTTCCGACGGCTCGACGCCGAGCTGGTCCAGGACGCGGCCGGCACGATCATCGAGGCGGTCAACGCGCGGCGCCCGGCGGTCACCGCCGACGGGGCGCCCGCGGTGATCCGCGCCGAGGGACTCAAGACCGATGGTCACCTGCCGGTCCGTGAGCTCCTGGACCGTACGTGGGAGGCGACCGCCGCTCTCAAGCCGTGCTTCGTGATGCCACCCGCGGCGGTCAGCCGTTACCTGCCCGCCGAGCGCCGCTTCGACGTGGTGATCATCGACGAGGCGTCCCGGATGACCCCGGCGGCCGCGGTGGCCTGCGCGTACCGGGGTGACTCGCTGATCGTGATCGGTGACGACGCCCAGCTGCCCCCGGCCGGCGGCCGTACCTCGGTGCTGGTGGCCGCGAACGACTCGGCGGCCTTCACCCGGCTCGCCCTGACCCGCCACTACCGCAGCCGGCACGAGTCGCTGATCGCGTTCGCCGGCCGGACGTTCTACCAGGGCCGCCTGGTCACCTTCCCGAGCGCGCACCCGGCCGGCCCGGACCTGGGCCTCGCGCTGCTGCCCGCCGTCGACGCGCCGGTCGAGGCCGCGCTGGTCGCCGAGCGGGTCGCGCACCACTTCAGCACCCGGCCCACGCTGTCACTCGGCGTGGTCACGCTGACCGCCGGGCAGGCCGACGCGGTCGCCGACGCCGTCGACACGGTCCTCGGCGCCCGCCCCGACCTGGAACGGTTCCTCGGCGACGACCCGCTCACCGGGTTCTTCGTCAAGCCCGCCGACGCGGTGCAGGGCGACGAACGCGACGTGATCATCCTGTCCACCGGCCCGGACCCGGCGGCGGCGGGCGGCCCGGCCGGCGCGCGCCGGCTGGACGTGGCGATCACCCGGGCCCGGCAGCGGGTCGAGGTGGTCACCTCGATCCCGGAGAGCCGGCGCGAGGAGCCCGCCGACGAGGGCGAGCGGTGCCTCGCGGCCTATCTCGACTTCGCCTCCGGCGCCACTTCCGGTGACGCCTCCGCCGCCGCCGACGCCGGGCCGCTTGCTGACGCGGTCGCCACCACCGTCGAGGGCTGGGGTTACGCCGTCACGCGCCAGGTCGGCGCGGGTCGATGCCGCATCGAGATCGGGGTACGGCACGCCGACCCGGCCGTCGACGCCTACGCCCTGGGCATCCAGTGCGACGGCCCCTCCTACGGCGACGCCGCCGTGGCCCGGGACCGGGACCGGCTCCAGGAGCAGGTGCTGCACGGCCTCGGCTGGCACCTGCACCGGATCTGGAGCGTCGCCTGGTACTCCGGCCGCGCCGAGGAGGAGGCCCGGCTGCGCACCGCGATCGAGAACGCCCTCGCCGTGCCGGACGTCTTCGCCGAGCCCGACCTGGACCTGGTCACCCGGCCCGCCCAGCGTCCGGAGTGGGCGCTGCCCTACCGGAACGCCGAGCTGGAGGCGCTGCCGCCGTCCGCCCGGGTCAACGACCAGGTGGTCCGGGCACTGCTGGTGCGCACCGTGGAGCGGATCGCCGAGGTGGAGGGGCCGGTGCACATCGCCGTGCTGATCCGCCGGATCCGCGAGGCGTGGGGGATCAGCCGGGTCACCCAGCCGATCCGCCAGGCCGTGGAGTCGGCGGTCATCGAGTCGGCCGCCGGGTTCGACGGCACGTTCGTCACCGCGGCCGAGGCGCCGATCCCGGCGGTCCGGGTCCCCGGCGACGGGGTGGCCCGCAAGCCGGAGCAGGTCGCCGAGTCGGAGCTGCAGCTGGCCCTGGAGTACCTGGTGCTGGACGCCGGCCTGGTGGAGAGCGACGACCTGCTGGCCGCGGCGGCCCGGCTGTTCGGCTGGAACGCCAACAAGGCGGGCGCGGCCCGGCTGGCCGCGATGCTCGACGACCTGGTGGCGGGCGGCCGGCTGATCGCGCACCGCAACGGCCTGATCGCCGCACCGGCCGACGACCTGCTCGACCTGCCCGACCCGGCCACCCTGCCCCGCCGCGACGACGCCCTGCCCTCCACCGCGGACGCGTCCCACGCCGGGTCGGAGAGCTCCAGCACGAACCGGTGAGCGGCGGGGCGACGGGTAGCACCGCACGTCCCGACCCCGGCTGGCCCTCAGGGCCGTTATCCGCTTGTTTTACGGGCCGTCAGGGCCAGCTGCGCGTGCCGGGCTGGTCCTGACGGCCGTTATGGGGCTGTTTTACGGGCCGTCAGAGCCAGCTGCGCGTGCCGGGCTGGTCCTGACGGCCCTTATGGGGCTGCTTTAAGGGGCGTCAGAGCCAGCTGGTCCCGGTTGCCCGCCGACCGCGGCGCGAGCTGGGCATCCCGTAGTTGAAAACCTCGGGGGGTTGTGATGTGGGTTACCCGGACCGTAGGGTTACCGGCGAGTTAAGTCGCCGTCACGCGCGAAGGGACCGGCCCCGCTGTGGAGTTCTGGCTCGACCTCAACGAGGAACAATCCGATCTGCGCGAGTGGGTGCACGGCTTCGCCGAGTCGGTGATCCGGCCGGCCGCGTCCGAGTGGGACGAGCGCGAGGAGACGCCCTGGCCGGTCCTCCAGGAGGCCGCCAAGATCGGGCTCTACGGCTTCGAGTTCCTGATCAACACGTGGTCGGACAGCACCGGGCTGTCGCTGCCGATCGCCAACGAGGAGCTCTTCTGGGGTGACGGCGGGATCGGCATGGCGATCTCCGGCACCTCGCTCGCGGTCGCCGCGATCTACGGCTCCGGCACGCCGGACCAGCTGGTCGAGTGGGTGCCGCAGTGCTTCGGCGACGAGGCCGACCCCAAGGTCGCCGCGTTCTGCAGCACCGAGCCGGAGGCCGGGTCGGACGTCGGCTCGATGCGCAGCCGCGCGGTCTACCACGAGGCCTCCGACGAGTGGGTGATCACCGGGCAGAAGGCGTACGCGACGAACGGCGGCATCGCCAACGTGCACGTGGTCACGGCCAGCATCGACCCGTCGCTGGGGTCGCGCGGGCAGGCCGCGTTCATCGTCCCGCCCGGCACGAAGGGGCTGGCCGGCACGAAGAAGCTGAAGAAGCTCGGCCTGCGCGCCTCGCACACCGCCGACGTGTTCTTCGACGAGGTGCGCGTCCCGGGCAGCTGCCTGCTCGGCGGCAAGGAGGCCCTCGACGAGCGCCTGGCGCGGGCGAGGTCCGGCACCCGGAACAAGAATTCCGCCATGCGGACGTTCGAGCTGTCCCGCCCGGCGGTCGGCGCGCAGGCGATCGGCATCGCTCGCGGCGCCTACGAGTACGCCCTGGAGTACGCGAAGAACCGCGTCCAGTTCGGCCGCCCGATCATCGAGAACCAGGCGATCGCGTTCGCCCTCGCCGACATGCGGATGGAGATCGACGCCGCTCGCCTGCTGGTCTGGCGGGCCGCCTGGATGGGCCGTAACGACAAACCGTTCACGGCCGGCGAGGGCTCGATGTCGAAGCTGAAGGCCGGCGAGGTGGCCGTCGCCGTCACCGAGAAGGCGGTGCAGATCCTCGGCGGCGCCGGCTACCTGCGCGAGCACCCGGTGGAGCGGATGTTCCGGGACGCCAAGATCTACACGATCTTCGAGGGCACGTCGGAGATCCAGCGCCTGGTCATCTCCCGCGCGATCTCCGGCATGCAGATCCGCTGACGGGGAGCCGACCGTGGACGCGCTCTTCATCGGCGGCACCATGCTGCGCCGCGGCCTGCTCACCCCGGGCAACCCGGCCCGGATCGTCCGGCAGTTCGCCGCCCTCGGCCGGTGGGGCTTCGGCCTGGCCGGGGAGCTGCGCCAGGCCGCCGCGCGCAGTCCGCAGCAGATCGCGATCATCGACGATCAACGGCAGATTTCGTACGAGACACTGCTGGACCGTGCGGAGCGCCTGGCCCGCAGCCTGCCCGTGGCGCCGGGCGAGCGGGTCGGCCTGCTGTGCCGCAACTCGGCCCGGATGATCGAGGCGCTGATCGGGGTGACCACCCTGGGCGCCGACCCGGTGCTGATGAACACCGGCCTGTCACCGCACCAGCTGGCCACGGTCGCGAAGGATCAGGGTCTGCGGGCGCTGATCCTCGACGACGAGTTCGCCCCGCGGGTCGCGCTCGTCGACGGCGTGGAGAAGATCGGCGAGGAGCGGTTCGAGCAGCTGATCGCGGGTGCCCCGGCGGCGGTGACGCACCCGCCGGAGCGCCCCGGCCGTACCATCGTGCTGACCTCCGGAACCACCGGCGTGCCGAAAGGGGCCCGGCGGCCGACACCCGGCGGATTCCGCCCGCTCTGCTCGGTGATCGACCGGATCCCGTTGCGGGCCCGCGACCGGGTGCTGATCGCCGCGCCGCTCTTCCACACCTGGGGCTTCGCCGGCCTGCAGATCGCCCTCGCGTTGCGCGCCACCGTCGTGCTGCGCCGCAAGTTCGAGCCGGCCGCGATCCTCGACGACCTGGACCGGCACGGCTGCCACGGCATGATCGCGGTGCCGGTGATGGTCCAGCAGCTGATGGAGCTGCCGCCGCCGGCGCGCCGACCGGCGTTGCGGGTGGTCGCGGTCAGCGGTTCGGCCCTGCCCGGCGGCCTGGCCACCAGGTTCATGGACCGGTACGGCGACGTGCTCTACAACCTCTACGGCTCGACCGAGGCGTCCTGGGCGTCCATCGCGACGCCGGCCGACCTGCGGGCCGCGCCGCACACCGCGGGCAGGCCACCCTACGGCACGAGGGTCGCGGTGCTCGGCGAGAACGGTGAGCCGGTGCCGGCCGGTGCGGTGGGCCGGCTGTTCGTCGGCAACGAGATGCTGTTCGAGGGGTACACCAACGGGTCCGCCCGCACCATGCACGGTGGACTGCTGGCCACTGGCGACCTGGGCCACCTGGACGCCGACGGCCGGGTCTTCGTCGACGGCCGCGAGGACGACATGATCGTCTCCGGTGGGGAGAACGTCCACCCGGCCGAGGTGGAGGACCTGCTCGCCGACCTGCCGCAGGTGCGCGAGGTGGCGGTGATCGGCGTGCCGGACGACGAGTACGGCCAGCGGCTGGCCGCCTATCTGGTGCTGCGCGACGGCGAGACGCTCGACCCGGAGGCGGTCCGGGAGCACGTCCGGCAGCACCGGGCCCGGTTCAGCGTGCCCCGGGACGTGGTCTTCCTGGCGGCGCTGCCGCGCAACGCCACCGGCAAGGTGGTCGGCCGCGAGCTGCCCCGCCCCGCGGCCTAGAGAACGACCACCAGGGCGAGCCAGCAGGCGAAGGTGATCGCCCAGGCCTGCCAGTAGGGGCGCTCGGAGAAGCCCATCGAGCGCGCCTTGCCGGCCCGCAGGTAGGCGAAGATCAGGCCGAAGATGCCGAGCAGGAGCGTGAGCACGACCACCGGCCAGACGGACGGCCGCGGACCGGCGATCACCGGCGGGCCGTAGCCGTAGGGGCCGGCCTGGGGCTGGCCCGGCATCATCGGCGGGGCGGCGACGGGGTATCCGGGCTGCGGGTAGCCGGACTGTTGCGGGTAGCCGGGCTGCGGCGGGTAGCCGGGCTGGGCATAACCGGTCTGTGGCGGGTAGCCGGGCTGCGCGTGGACGGCCTCGGCGTAACCGGGCTGGGCGTAACCGGCCTGCGGGGGATAGCCGGGCTGCGGGTAGGCGGGCTGGGGGTAGGCGGTCTGCGGTGGATAGCCGGGCTGGGCGTGGACGGCCTCGGCGTAACCGGGCTGGGCGTAGCCGGCCGGTGGGTAGGTCGCCGGGGCGGGCATGGGCGGTGCGTAACCCAGCGGAGTGCTCACGTCGGTGTGCTGACTGTCCGGCACGGCTGATCCCCTCGGCGGTGGGCGGTTGGTGACGGCCATGAGGATCGACAGCGTCCCGCCGGACCTGAGCGGTCAGCCGGTCCGGTCCGGACCCGGCATGCTGGAGACCATGACACCCCTGCTGCTGCCGTTCCGGGGCACCTGGATCGTGGAGAACAGCCCGGCCCGCCGGGTGCCCAGTCACGGCACGACCGCGTTCGGGTCGAGCCACGCCATCGACTTCGTCGCGGTGCGCGACGGGCGGACCGCACCGGTCCGGGACTGGCGGACCGCGGTGGCGACCGAGCCGGTCGACCGGTTCTACGCCTTCGGCCAGGAGATCCTCGCCCCGGCCGGCGGCCTGGTGGCGGCCGTTCAGGACGGTGTGCCCGACCTGGTGGCCCGGCGTTCACCCGTGGCCCGGATGCGGTACGCGCTCACCCAGCTCTCCCGGGCCCGGCAGGGCGCGCGGGGGCTGGCCGGCAACCACGTGATCCTCGACCTCGGCGGGTCGTTCCTGGTGGTCGCGCACCTCCGGAACGGCACGGTCGCGGTGCGGGCCGGCGAGACGGTGACCGCCGGCCAGCCGATCGGCCGGTGCGGCAACTCCGGCAACTCGACCCAGCCGCACGTGCACCTGCAGGTCATGGACCGGCTCGACCCGTTCGCCGCGACCGGCCTGCCGATCCTGTTCCGGGACTACGTGCTGCACCACCCGGACGGCACCGAGCAGTTCGTCGCCCGCGGGCTCCCGGACACCGGCACCGTCGTCGAGGACCGGAGCCTCAGTGGTCGCGCCGGCGCCGCTGACGGGGCACCGCGGTGAACTGCCGTACGTCGGCGATGTCCTTGATCTGGAACCGGGCGGTGCTCGGCCGGTGCGAGCGGACCAGGTGCACCGCGCGGATCCCCGCGCTGGCCGGCCCGAGCACGTCGGCGGCGAGGCTGTCGCCGACGAACAACGCGGACTGCGAGGTCGCCCCGGCCGCCGCCAGCACGCGCCGATAGATCTCCGGTTGCGGTTTGCGCAGGCCGGCCCGGGCCGACGACACGACGACGTCGACCATGTCGAGCAGCCCGCAGTCGGCCAGGTCGTCCTCCAGGTCCCACGACCAGTTGCTGCAGACCGCCACCTTGACGCCGCGGTCGCGCAACTCGGCGAGCAGCTCCATGACGCCCGGCAGCGGCGCCATCCGGCCGGGGTGCAGCTGCTCCAGCGCGGGGACGATCAGCGGCGCCGACCCGGTGGTCACCCCGAGCGCGGCGACCTCGTCGAGGGTGTTCGCGCACCAGGCCAGATAGGACGAGCGGGAGGCGGACGGGTCCCGATGGACCAGGCCCTCGCTGAGCCGCTGCAACTCGGGGAGCGTGCTCGGTGGCACGCCCCGCCGCTGCAGGCCGGTGGCGAAAGTGCCGTGCTGCCCGGCGCGGGGAAGCACGATGGTGTTGAACGCATCGAAGATGGTCAGTCTGACGTCAGCGTGAGCGGCCACGATGGAGTCATAACATCAGCCGATTGTAGATGCACAGCGGTGTGTAGCCGTCGTCACTCGACCGGAACGGGCAGCCGGTGCAGTCGTGGGCACGGGAGAGCTCGGTGTCGCCGGCGCGGGAGTAGAGCGTGCCGGACCGCCACTCGTAGGCGCTGCGGCTCTCGCTCTCCACCAGCAGGCCGCAGGAGAAGACCGCTCCGCTCGGCAGGAACTGGAGATTCGCCCGGTCCCGTACCGCGCAGTAGTCGCGGTCCTCGCCGGGCAGCCCGTACGCGTAGCTCAACTCGACGTCGACCACGTAGTCCGGCCGGGGTGGCCGGTACCGCCGGACGACCTCGAGCACCTGGGTGCGCCAGTCGGCGGGGCTGACCACCTCCCCGGCGGCGTGCAGCCGGCCCCGGCCGACCGCCGAGTACCAGTGGACGTTGAGCCGCTGCGCGCCCATCCGCTCGGCGAAGGCCAGCATCTCGGGGAACTCGGCGAGGCAGGAGCGGACGACGGTGCAGTTGATGTCGTACGGGATGCCGGCGTCCTGGAGTTGCCGGATGGTGGCCACCGCGTCGGCGAAGGCGCCGCGCCCGCGCAGCCGGTCCATCGACTCGTCGGTCGGCGCGTCGATGGACACCGCGACCCGGCTCAGCGCCGCGGCGACCGCGGGATCGGCGAGCGCGGCCCGGAACCGGCGGCTGCCGTTCGTGACGGTACGCACCCGGTGCCGGGCGGACGCCAGCCCGACGATCTCCGCGAAGTCGGGGTGCAGGGCCGGCTCACCGCCCAGGATCGTCACCTCGTCGGCCGGCTCGGCCCAGGCGACAATGGATCGCACCATTTCCACCGGCATGCGTTCCCGGCCGTCCAGGAATGCGTCCGAGAGGAAACAGAACGTACACCTCCGGTTGCAGAACGAAGTGATGTACAGGTCAATACTGTTGAGCTTGAAAGCATTTGCGTCCCACGAGTCGCTTCCCGCCTCGGGCCGCATGGTGGGCACGCCGAGAAGTTCGGTCATGAGGATTCCTCAGCAGGTGGCGATACGTCGGCAGAAGGCGGCAGACTATCGGATGGTCGCAGCATCATGGTAGAACCACGCACCGATTATCTCGGCAATTCGCCTGCTCGAGTCCTCGGGAATCTGATGGAGCTGCGCGGCGAAGGCCGGCCAGGACATCGTCGTGTCGTCCGGGTTGCGCAACGCGGGCACCGCGCCGTCCGAGGCGAACTCGGTGAGCCGGTTCGCGACGTTGAAGATCCACTCGAGCAGCGGGGCGCCGGTCTGCCACGAGCCCGCCGAGCGCACCAGCAGGCGCTCCAGATCGTGCAGGCCGAAGGTGCCGTACCGCCAGAGCTCGTTGATCTCCCAGGGGTTGTCGGGTGACTGCAGGCGCGGCACGTAGATGCTGGCGATCGGCACCACGTCCCGGCGCGCGCTCCACAGGTCCCACATCTTCTGCTCGTCGACGCCGCCGAGCGTGACCACCGGGCGATCGCGGTGCCGGTGCCGCTCCTGCGCCAGGTCGAGGGCCAGCCAGGTGTAGAGCGGGCGGAGCAGCCGGTTGGCGGCCGAGGTGTGGTCGACGATGGTGGCGCCCCGGTCCGCCTTGACCACCTTGGTGGCCAGGAGCGCGTCCAGCGCCGAGTTCTCCCGGGAGAACAGGTCGGTGCCCAGCCGCCACAACCGGGCCGAGAGCTCCGCCTCCGGGATCGACTTCAGCATTTCCTGAATGCGGAATATGCGTGGCGGCTCGTGCGCGCCGCACCTTTCGAACCATCCGGAAACCGCGTCGGCGAACTCCTCCGCGCGTTCGTCGGCATACCGGGTGGTCATGTCGGTGTCGTCGAGGTGCAGTTCGATCGGCACATTTCTCTTGCTGAGCAGCGCGGCGGTCAGCGCGTGCACACCGTGGATGAGATGCGGATGGCGGAGACGGTGCGGCCAGAACACGAAATTCGGTACGGTTTCCGGCCGGACATGACTGTGGCCGAATTGATAGCGCTGACTCAGCTGCTTCACCGTGCTGTAGAACGTCGGGTGGACGGCCGGCGGCTGCCGCCTGTTGTTGAGTTTCTCGCCGAGAATGCGGAAGAGGTCGTCCGCGCTGACACCGTAGAACGGCATCACGCCGCGCTGGTCGTACCGGCCGAAGAACTCGGAGAGCTCCGGGTCGACGTTCGGGTGTTCCGGCCGGGGTTCGTAGACGCCCCAGAGCACCTCGGCGCCCTGGTCGTACTTCTCCTCGCCGCCTCGGCCGAAGTGCTGGTGCAGGGTCCGCTGGATCAGGCCGTCCCAGCCGCTGTAGCCGAGCACCAGCAGGCGGTTGCCGCGCAGGATCGAGGTCAGCCATCGTTCGAGGTGGCGGTGGGGCTGCCCGATGTCGGCCGGGTAGTGCAGCGAGCCGGTGTGCGGGGTGCCGTGCAGATGGACGACCGTCCAGCGTTCGGTGCCGCCGCCGAGGTCGGTGACCGGGTCGCCGGGTCCCCGGACGGCGCGGCTGGGGCCGAGGTCCAGCCCGGCCCGGCGCAGCGCCACCTCCAGCAGCGGGTCGAAGTTCGTGGTGAGCAGGAACGGGTGGACGTTGCGGCCGTGCTGACGCAGCAGGCCGGCCAGCAACGTCAGGCCCTCGGTGCTCTGCCAGCCCGCCGGCGTGCCTTCGAGCTGCCGGTAGTCCGGGTCCGGCATCGCCTCACCGGTCAGCGGGGGCGGCTTGCCGGTGTCGTGGGCCTGCAGGCTCACCTGTTGCAGGAAGGCGCGCAGCCCGTCCGTGCCGCGGACCTCGCGGATGAAGTCCAGCGCCTCGACGTACTTCGAGATCAGCGACTGCTGGACGCCGGGGTTGACCGATCGGGGCTCGTTGGGGTCGGTCCGGGGGCGGGTCAGGCGTTCCCGGTCGGCGAAGTCCAGCGCCCAGGTGGTCAGCCGGGCCACCCGGGGCACTCGCGCCGCGGTGATCCCCGCGCCGACCAGGATGATCAGCTTCCGTTCGTCCTTGGCCGTCAACGCCTCCCGCAGGATGCTGGCCAGGCGGTGCAGGTCGTCCTCCGGGCTGTCGCCGGTCGCCGGTGGCGCCTGGTACGGCCGTGTCCCCGGCGTCCCGGCGTGCCCCGCGGTCGCCGGTCGCCGGGTGACGGCCGGAGCGCGGTGTCCCGGCGGGGGCAGGAACGGCGCCAGCGCCCGCGCCGCCACCTCGAGGTTCCACCAGCGGAGGTGGTCGGCGACGTCCGGCCGCGACACGGTGCGCAGGGCCGACGCGCCGAGCACGAGGCGGTGCTGCCGCTCCCAGCGCTCGACCGATCGGTGGTCGGCGGCCCAGAGCGCTGCCGACTCGTAGACCTGCCGGGCCACGGCGACGAAGCCCGCGGTGGAGACGGCGCCGTGGTACCCGCGGGGGTCGGTGATCAGCTGGGCGACGGCCGTTCGCACCGGTGAGTCCGTGCTGAGGTTGGCCAGCCAGCCCTCGGCGATGGCGAGCAGCAGCTTGGCCGGGTCGCGGGACAGCGGTGTGGTGATGCTGAACCGGCCGATGTCGATCAGACGGAACCGGCTCGCGTCGGCGCCGTCCCGGACGACCGGAACCATGATGTTGCCGGGATGCAGATCGCCGTGCCCGCGTCCACGGAAGACGGTCACCCGGCCGGGCCGGCCGTCGTCGCCGCTGAGCAGGAGGAGCGGATTGGTCAGGGGTTCGCCGTCGTCGGGGAAACGGACGACCGGTGGCGGGTCGTCGCGGTCCCAGCCCTGGCCCACCGCGAAGGCGCGCAGGTCGGACACCCGGGAGGTGAGGTCGTTGCGGAGGAAGTCGGCCGGGGTGTGGTCGGTGTGGCGGGGCTCGTTCTCCGGGGTGTTCCACTCCCGGGCGAGCGCGGTGAGGATCACCGCGCAGTAGTCACCCAACCGGGTGTCCTCGGTGACCGTGGAGAGCGCGCGCAGCTGCTCGGTGCCCGCGTGCGCGACGTCCTGCAGGTGGACCCATCGCCCGCTGTCGCCGGGCAGGGCGCTGACGTGCAGGGTGCGGGTCAGGTGTGCGTCGACGAACGCCGCGGGGCCGGCGTCCGCCGCGATGCCCACCGCACGGGACTCCCGCTGGGCCAGGTCCGGCGGAAGGATCTTGAGGATGGCGCCCGAGGTCCCGCCGGCCACCCGTTCGAGCGCCACGCTGGCCACGTGGGAGTCGCTCCGGCCGTCGGTGTTCCAGCCCAGCAGCCGCACGTCGAAGTGCTGGCCGCGCGCCCACTGCACCAATCCGGCGAAGACGTCCCTGGGCAGGGCTTCGCGCCACGTCTCGAGCGGGGTCAGTTTGCCGGCAGAGTCGTCGCTCACGTCGATCGGCACCGTCCTGCGATGATGAAGCCCTGCCGACACTGAAGCACACGCACGGTGATCAAACAATCGCCGGAGCTGGGGGCTCGCGTGGGATATCGATCGAAACCCGTCTCTGAACCGGCTGCCGGTGCCGACACCTTGACCCTGCTGCGCTGGCACCTGGACCGGTACGACCGGCTGCGCGCGTCGACGGTCAGCCGGGCCGCCGTCGTGCTGAGCGCGAGCGGCCTGGTCTCCGCGGCGTTCGCGGTGACCATCACGCAGCTGGTGGGCGACCGGTTCGCCGCAGTGCCGATCGCCTTCTACGCCCTCTGCGGCGTGATCGCGCTGACCGGCGTCGTCCTGGTGGTGGTCGCGATCTTCCACGCGACCGACGTGCTGACCACGCCGCGCGGCAGCAGCGCCATGTTCGCGCAGAAGGGTGCCATCCCCAGCAGCCCGGTCTTCAACAGCACCCAGACCGCCCGGGACATCGGCTCCTTCGCCGAGTTCTCCACGGTCGTGGACGGTCAGACCGGGCCCCGGGCGGCCGAGGCGGCCAAGGCCGAGCTGTGGATCTGCATCCTGCAGCACCGCTACCGCTACGAGCACATGCGCCGCGCGGTGCGGTTCCTCCGCTACGCGGCGGCGGTCCTGCCGGTGCTGGTGACCGCGGTCATCGTGCTCAGCGCGGTGTATCGCCGCTGACCGGCGCGGTGATCGTGCCGGTCAGGTGCGGGCGCTTCGACCGCACCGCGAAGCCGACGCCGTCGCCGGTCGCCGCGGAGGTGAAGCGGACCGTGGACGGCAGCAGGATCGGCTGCTTGAACGCGACGTCCACGGTGTACGCCGCCGGCAACCGGCCCTCCAGCGCCGCGAGGCAGCGCGCCTTCGTCCACATGCCGTGCGCGATCGGGCGGGCGAAACCGAACACCTTCGCGCCCAGCCGGGACGTGTGGATCGGGTTGCGGTCACCGGAGACGGCGGCGTAGTCCGTACCGATGCGGGTGGGCAGTCGCCAGAGGGCGCCGCCGGCGGGCAGCGGATCCGGACCGGCCGCAGCCGGGGTGGTGGAGGCGGACTCCTTGCGGAGGTACGTCGACACGCCCTGCCAGGCGACCGAGCCGTCCACCGACGCGGTCGCGACGATGTCGAACTGCCGGCCGCGCGGATGCTCGCGCAGATCGGTCGCGCGGACCGTGAGGTCGAGCCGGCTGCCCGCGTCGATCGGCCGGTGCACCGTGATCCGGTTCGTCACGTGCACCAGGCCGATCAGCGGCAGCGGGAAGTCGGCCGCCGACATCAGCCGCATGGCCAGCGGGAACGCCAGCACGTGCGGGTACGTGGCGGGCAGCGCGTCGGTCAGCCGCAGGCCGCAGACCCGGTCGTAGCGGGCCAGGTGCGCGCGGTCCACGGTGACGCCGCGGTGCACCAGTTCGACGTCCGGCAGGGCGCTGCCGCGGCGCCGGCCGGGCAGCAGGCCGAACGCGGCCCGCGCGTACGTCACGCCGGTGCCCGGGCCCCCGGTCAGTTCGACGACGGCGACCACGTCAGGCCCCCAGCAGACTCTGGCCGCAGACCCGGACCACGGTGCCGCTGATCGTCGCGGAGCCCGGCGACGCGTACCAGGCGATCGTCTCGGCCACGTCGATCGGCAGGCCGCCCTGCGACATGCTGTTCAGCCGGCGGCCGGCCTCGCGCAGGCCGAGCGGCATCTTCGCGGTCATCGCGGTCTCGATGAACCCGGGCGCCACCGCGTTGATCGTGATGTCCTTGCCGGCCAGCAGCGGGGCGGTCGACTGGACCAGCCCGATCACACCGGCCTTGCTGGTGGCGTAGTTGGTCTGGCCGCGGTTGCCGGCGATCCCGGCGATCGACGCGACACCGACGATCCGGCCGCCCGGCTTGATCAGCCCGCGCTCCAGGAGCAGGTCGTTGACGCGTTCCGGCGCGGTCAGGTTGACGCCGATCACCGAGTCCCAGCGGCTCTCGTCCATCCGCGCGATGGTCTTGTCCCGGGTGATGCCGGCGTTGTGCACCACGATGTCGATGCCGGCGTGCGGCCCGGCGGCCAGGTAGCCGGCCAGCCGTTCCGGCGCGTCGGCCGCGGTCAGGTCGAGTTGCAGGGCCCGGCCGCGGGCCTTGTTCGCCACGTCGGCCAGGGCGTCGCCGGCGCCCGGCACGTCCAGCGCGATCACCTCGGCGCCGTCGCGGGCCAGCACCGCCGCGATGGCCGCGCCGATGCCCCGGGCCGCGCCGGTGACCAGCGCGAGCTTGCCGTCGAGGGGTTTCGCCCAGTCGGCCGGTGCGGGCGCGGCCCCGGCGCCGACCCGGATCACCTGGCCGGACACGTAGGCCGAGCGGCCGCTGAGCAGGAACCGCAGCGTCGACTCGACGGACTGCTCGCCGCCGGGCGCCACGTAGACCAGCTGGCTGGTGACGCCGCGGCCGAACTCCTTGCCGATGCTGCGGGTCAGACCCTCCAGGCTCCGCTGCGCGGTCGCCTCTTTCGCCGAGGCGGTGGCTTCCGGTGGGGTGCCCAGCACGATGACCCGGCCGGAGACGTTCAGGCTTCTCGCGTACGGGTGGAAGAAGTCGAACAGCGCCCGCAACTGGGTCGAGTCCACGATGCCGGTGGCGTCGAAGACCAGCGCCGCGTGCCGGGCACCCTCGGCGGCGGTCGCCACGACCTGCACGCCGATGCTCTCCAGCAGCTTGCCGGCCGGTTCGGCGAGCCGGCCACCTGGCGCCGCGCCGAGCAGCACCGGGCCGTCCGCGACCGGGTCGCCCGGACGGTACCGTCGCAGCCGGGGCGGGTCGGGCAGCCCGAGTCGCTTGACCACGGTCCGGCCCAGCCCGGAGTTGGCGAAGTTCGCGTACCTGTCAGCCATGCGAGTACCCTACCGGTCAGTAGCTTTCCTGCTATGGGATGACTCAGCTTCGATATCTGGAGGAACGCCGTGCCTGCCGTGCGTCGCGTCGCCGTCCTGGGCGGTAACCGTATCCCGTTCGCCCGGTCGAACAGCAGGTATGCCGCCGCCAGCAATCAGGACATGCTGACCGCCGCGCTGGACGGGCTGATCGCCCGGTTCGGGCTGGCCGGCGAGCGCCTGGGCGAGGTCGTCGCCGGCGCGGTGCTCAAGCACTCCCGCGACTTCAACCTGACCCGGGAGACCGTGCTCGGCTCGCGCCTCGACCCGCAGACCCCGGCGTACGACATCCAGCAGGCCTGCGGCACCGGCCTGGAGGCGGCGATCCTGGTCGCCAACAAGATCGCGCTGGGGCAGATCGAGGCCGGTGTCGCCGGTGGTGTGGACACCACGTCGGACGCGCCGCTGCAGGTGAACGAGGACATGCGGCAGGCGCTGCTGGAGCTGAACCGGGCCAGGACGCTCGGCGCCCGGCTCAAGGCGGTCGCCAAGCTGCGCCCGCAGCACGCGCTGCAGCCGGAGATCCCGCGCAACGCCGAGCCGCGCACCGGGCTGTCGATGGGTGAGCACGCCGCGCAGACCGCGCTGACCTGGCACATCGAGCGGCAGGCGCAGGACGAGCTGGCCCTCGACTCGCACCGGCATCTGGCCGCCGCGTACGACAAGGGTTTCTTCGACGATCTGATGACGCCCTATCTGGGCCTGACCCGCGACCAGAACCTGCGGGCGGACAGCAGCCTGGAGAAGCTCGCGAGCCTCAAGCCGGTCTACGGCAAGGAGGGCGCCACGATGACGGCGGGCAACTCGACGCCGCTCACCGACGGCGCGTCCACCGTGCTGCTGGCCTCCGAGGAGTGGGCGGCCGCGCACTCGCTGCCGGTGCTCGCCTACTTCGCCGACTCGCAGGCCGCCGCGGTCGACTACGTGCACGGCGACGAGGGGCTGCTGATGGCGCCGGCCTACGCGGTGCCCCGGATGCTCGCCCGCAACGGCCTGACCCTGCAGGACTTCGACTACTACGAGATCCACGAGGCGTTCGCGTCGCAGGTGCTGTCCACTCTGGCCGCCTGGGAGTCGCCGCAGTTCTGCAAGGAGAAGCTGGGCCTGGACGCGCCGCTCGGCACGATCGACCGCGCCAGGCTGAACGTCAACGGCTCCTCGCTCGCGGCCGGTCACCCGTTCGCCGCGACCGGCGGCCGGATCGTCGCGACCCTGGCCAAGCTGCTCGCCGAGAAGGGTTCCGGCCGCGGCCTGATCTCCATCTGCGCGGCCGGCGGCCAGGGCGTGGTCGCGATCCTGGAGCGCTGATCTTTAATCGGGCGGGCAGCGGAGTTTGCGGGCCTGGAAGAACATCTCGGTGTCGGCGTCGGTGTCGCCCGTGAGGTTCTCGTCGCAGTTGAAGATGCCGCCATTGCCGCCGGCCCGCCACGACGTGATCGTGCCGGCGCTGGTAGCGCCGCCGCAGGTCCAGGTGAACGGGGCGTCGACGGTCCGGATCCACTCGATCGACACGAACCGGCCGACGGCGTCCGTGCTGCCCGAGTCGCCGGTAGAAGGATGGTGCACCGTGCCGAGGTCGACGAGCGGCTTCTCGGCGCCGACCTGCGCGGCGAACTGCCGGTAGACCTCCGCGGCGGGCACCCCGGCATCGGCCTGGACCGCGGCCGTGCGGGTGGCGATCTCCTCATATACGTCGTCGAACTTCTGGTTCTTGACGGTCGCCTCGTGCACCGGCGTCACCCCGGTGAGCAGGTTGCCGGAGGTGACCGTGCCGAAGGTGGCCTGCCCGCCCGAGCACACCGGAACGGGCGCCGGCTCCTTCTCGCCGGTGTCGGTGCAACCGGCGAGCAGGAGCAGCGGGACGAGAGGGAGGGGCCGCCAGTTCATCTCCTCATGATGACGGCCCCTGTCGACTCGGTCAGGCGCTGGTGCAGGTAGGCGTACCGGACGGGGCGGACCCGGTGCCCTGGAACCCGAAACTGGTGCTCGCCCCGGCCGCGACGGCGCCGTTGTAGGACACGTTGCTGAACGTGACCGCGCCGGTGGAGCCGGACGCGGTGCTGCTCCACGAGTTGGTGATCGCGGCACCGGTGGGCAGCGTGACCGCGACCCGCCAGCCGGTCAGCGCGGTCGTGCCGGCCTTGACCGTCACGGTGGTGACGAAGCCGCCGGTCCAGGCGTTCGTGGACAGCGTCGCGGTGCAGCCGGCCGTGCCGCCGCCACCCGGGGCGGAGCTGCTGGCCGACGGGGTGGGGCTGCTCGGGGAGGTGGTCGCGCCGAACGCGGAGATCACCGACGTGTACGCGGCCTTGGGGTTGCCGTTTCCGTCGAAGAGCAGCGGGGTGTCCGAGGCCCGCCACGAGTCCGAGTCCCGGATGCCCCAGACGGTGATCCCGGCGCACTTGCTCACCGCGAGACACGCCTGGACCACTTTGGCGTACGAGTCGGCCTGCGCGGTGCCCGACCCGGCGATGTCCAGCTCGGTGATCTGCACCTCGACACCCAGGTCGGCGAAGCGCTGCAGGTTGGCCTGATAGTCACTCGGCAGCGGCGACGCCGAGTTGACGTGCGACTGGAAGCCGACGCAGTCGATCGGCACCCCGCGGGCCTGGAAGTCCTTGACCAGGTTGTAGACCGCGGTGCTCTTCGCGTTGACGCCGTCGGTGTTGTAGTCGTTGTAGCAGAGCTTGGCGGCCGGGTCGGCGGCCCGCGCGGCCTTGAACGCGACCTCGATCCAGTCGTTGCCGGTCCGCTGCAGGTTCGAGTCGCGCCGGGCGCCGGTCGAGCCGTCCGCGAACGCCTCGTTCACCACGTCCCACGCATAGATCTGACCTTTGTAGTGGGTGGCGACCGCGGTGACGTGGTTGACCATCGCGCTGCGCAGCGCGGTGCCGGACAGGCTCGACGCCCAGCCGGGCTGCTGCGAGTGCCAGGCCAGGGCGTGGCCGCGGACCCGCTGACCGTTCGCCTTGGCGCGGGCCACGATGGTGTCCGCGCTGCTGTAGCTGAACGAGTTCTGGGACGGCTCGGTGGCGTCCCACTTCATCTCGTTCTCCGGGGTGACCATGGTGAACTCGCGGTCCAGGATCCCGGCGTAGACCGTGTCGCTGAGCTTGTACGCGGCGACGGCCGTACCGAAGTACTTGCTCTTCGCGGCGGCGGCCGAGCCGAGCGTGGTGGCCGCGTTCGCTGAGGGGGAGAGGGCGAGCACGGCGCCGGCGGTGACGGCGCCGGCGGTGAGGACGGTGAGGATGGCGCGCGATCGTCTCATGGGAGCTCCAGTCGGGGATCTGGAAGCATCGACAACTATCGAAGCCGATCGAAACGCTACCGACATGTTCCGGAAACCTCAACCGGTTCAGTGCATGGATCGCCAGTTGGCAGGCTCCGAAA
Organism: Actinoplanes awajinensis subsp. mycoplanecinus; assembly: GCF_001509495.1. NCBI lineage: Bacteria > Bacillati > Actinomycetota > Actinomycetes > Micromonosporales > Micromonosporaceae > Actinoplanes > Actinoplanes awajinensis. Next base: position 56,398 of record NZ_LLZH01000304.1, read on the forward strand.
GTTTCGGAGGTGTCGATCACTGGGCGCTGCGTAGCACCTCCGCGACGGCGTCGGCGGCCGCGACGGCGTCGGCGCCGGTGGCGACCACCGTCACCGTGGCACCCGCGACGGCGCCGAGCGACATCAGCTTGAGCGCGCTGCGGGCGGGCGCGGATCGGTCCTCATGTCGTACCGAAATGGTGTTGTCAAAGCGGGCCGCGGCCCGGACCACCTCGCCGGCCGGGCGGGCGTGCAACGCCGCCGGAAGGACCACCTCGACCTCAGAACTTTCCGACATCACGCGCCTCCCGGGCCGCCTCGGCGACCGTGTCCAGGTCGGCGCCGGCCGACGCGGTGACCGCGGCCGCGACCGCGCCCTCCACGAACGGCGCGTCCACCAGCAACGGACCCGGCGCGTCCTCGAGGACCGCGCGGGTGGTCAGCACCGCGCTGCCCAGGTCGGCCAGGATCACCACCCCGGCGCCGTCGTCGGCCCGGGCGATCGCCGCTGCGATGAGGTCCGGACTGGTGCCCAGATCGCCGTCGCCGGTCCCGCCGGCCGGTTCGATGCGCACCTCGTCCGTCGCGACCTGCCGCAGCAGGTCCCGCAGACCTGACGCCAACTGCTCGGAGTGCGATACCAGCACGATTCCCACAAGCCCCATGGATCTCGATGCTAGTAGGGGGAAGGATGCATGACGTGATGGCCTGACTACCGGAAGGCACCGTCGTGAAGAAATTCATCAACGATCCCGCCGACGTCGTGGCGCAGTCCCTCGCCGGGCTCGCCGCCGCCCACCCCGAGCTGCGGGTGGACACCGAGGAGCAGTACATCGTCCGGGCCGACGCCCCACGCGCCGGCAAGGTGGGCCTGGTCTCCGGCGGCGGGTCCGGGCACGAGCCGCTGCACGGCGGGTTCGTCGGGCCGGGCATGCTCGACGCCGCGGTGCCCGGCGAGGTCTTCACCTCCCCGGTGCCCGACCAGATCCTGGCCGCGACCAAGGCCGTCGACGGCGGCGCGGGCGTCGTGCACGTGGTGAAGAACTACACCGGTGACGTGATGAACTTCCAGCTCGCCGCGGAACTCGCCACCGACGAGGGGATCAGCGTCGAGACCGTGCTGGTCGACGACGACGTCGCGGTCGAGGACTCGACCTGGACCGCCGGGCGCCGCGGCACCGGCGCGACCCTGCTGGTCGAGAAGATCGCCGGGGCGCGCGCCGAGGAGGGCGGCAAACTCGCCGAGGTCGCCGCGATCGGGCGCGAGGTCAACGCCGCGTCCGGTTCCTTCGCGTACGCGCTGACCTCCGGTACCACCCCCGCCGCCGGCCGTCCCGGGTTCGAGCTGCCGGCCGACGAGATCGAGGCCGGGGTCGGCATCCACGGCGAGCCCGGCCGCCGCCGCGAGAAGCTGCGCCCGGCCAAGGAACTGGTCCGCTCGGCGCTGGACGCGATCCTGGACGCCAAGACGTTCACCGGGCCGGTGCTGCTGCTGGTCAACGGGCTCGGCGGGACACCGCTGATCGAGCTGTACCTGATCTACGGGGAGGCCTCGGCGTACCTCGAGGAGCGCGGCGTGGCGATCGCCCGGCAGCTCGTCGGCAACTACGTGACGAGCCTCGACATGGCCGGGATGTCACTCACCCTCTGCCAGGCCACCGACGAGATGATCCGCCTCTGGGACGCGCCGGTGCGTACCCCCGGACTGCGCTGGGGTGCCTGACCGTGGACGTCACGCTCGCCCGCGAGTGGATGCGGGCCGCCGCCGGTGCGATCGCCGCCGACGCCGACCTGCTCACCCGGCTCGACGCCGCGATCGGCGACGGCGACCACGGCGTGAACCTGAACCGCGGTTTCACCGCCGTGGTCGCCGCCCTGGAGAAGACCCCGCCGGACACCGTCGCCGACGTGCTGATCAAGGCGGGGACCACGCTGATGTCGCGGGTGGGCGGCGCGTCCGGCCCGATCTACGGCAGCGCCCTGCGCGCGGCCGGCAAGGCGCTGCCACCGACCGCCGAGGTGCAGCCGGCCGACCTGGCGGCGGCGCTGCACGCCGGACTCGAGGCGGTGCGCAAGCTGGGCGGGGCGGCGCCGGGCGACAAGACGATGGTCGACGCGTACGGCCCGGCCGCGGACGCCTTCGAGCAGGCGGTGGCCGGTGGCGCCGGCCTGACCGGTGCGGCCGCCGCTGCCGCCCGGGCCGCCGCGGCCGGTGCCGGGGCGACCACACCGATGCAGGCCCGCAAAGGCCGGGCCTCGTATCTGGGCGAACGAAGTATCGGACATCAGGACCCAGGTGCCACCTCGACCGCCCTTATCTTCCAGGCGCTTGCCGACGTTTCTTAGCTCCGGCCGAAACGCGCCGATTCAGCAGGTGTCAACCACATGCTGAGGAAAAGGTGCGGCGATGGGCATGAGCGGCGCGTTCGACAACCGATCGCTGCGGACCAAGATCGGTGCCGCGGCTCTCACCGCCACGGTAGGCGGCCTGATCGTGGGTGGTCTGTCGATCAGTACGGTCCACGACCTGAACTCCACCGCGGCCGCCGCCCAACGGCAGGCGATCAAGGTGGAGGAGGGTGTCGCCAGCTTCAGCACGAACGTCGAGGCGTTCTCCGGCAACAGCTCGGCGATCCAGCTCTACCCGACCCTCGCCGACGGGATCAAGAAGGTGATGGCCGCCAACCAGCAGGCCGTCGAGGACGCGCTGACCGCGCTGGCCGTCGCGCTGCCCGGTGACCCCACGGTCGCGCAGACCCAGGCGGACTGGAAGGCCTACCTGGCGTTCTTCGGCGAGGACCGGCGGACCGCCACGAAGGCGGAGCTGGACCAGGCGCTCATCGACTACACCAAGCTGCACGGCGCGCTCAGCACCGACGCGTCCGCGCTGCAGAAGCGGGCCGGCGAACTGTCCGAGCACCAGATCAGCGACGCGGCCACCTCCGCCTCCCGGGCCAGCTGGACCATCGCCGGGGTGCTCGCCGGCGGCGTGCTGCTCAGCCTGCTGATCGGCTTCCGGGTCGCCGGCCGGGTCCGCCACGACGTCCGCGGCGTCGCCCGGCTCGCCGAGGGACTCGCCGACGGTGACCTGACCCGTACCTCCGGGGTCGTCGGCCAGGACGAGGTCGGCCAGATGGCCGCCGCGATGGACAGGGGCATCGCCCGCCTCCGCGAGGACGTCGTGCAGCTGGCCGGCAGCGCGTCCACCCTGCAGCACGCCGCGGCCCAGCTCACCTCGGTCTCCGGCGCGGTCGACGCGGCCGCCAACGAAGCCTCCAGCCAGGCCGGCACGGTCTCCTTCGCGGCCGAAGCGGTCTCCGGCAACCTGCAGATCGTCTCGGCCGGCGCCCAGGAGATGGGCTCCGCGATCCGCGACATCAGCGTCTCCACCTCCGAGGCCACCGAGGTGGTGGTGCAGGCCGTACAGGCCGCCGCGGCCACCAACGCGATCGTGGCCCGGCTCGGCGCGTCCTCCGCCGAGATCGCCACCGTGGTCAAGGTGATCACCAGCATCGCCGAGCAGACCAACCTGCTCGCCCTGAACGCCACCATCGAAGCTGCCCGGGCCGGCGAGCTCGGCAAGGGCTTCGCGGTGGTGGCCGGCGAGGTCAAGGACCTGGCCCAGGAGACCGCCAAGGCGACCGAGGACATCTCCCGGCGGGTGCAGTCGATCCAGGCCGACACCAGCGGCGCGGTCAGCGCGATCTCCGAGATCAGCGAGATCATCGAGCGGATCAACGGCCTGCAGCTGACCATCGCGTCCGCGGTCGAGGAGCAGACCGCCACCACCCAGGAGATGAACCGGACCCTGACCGAGGCGGCTCACGGTGCCGGCGAGATCGCCAACACCATCACCGGGGTGTCCGAGGCGACCCGGCGCACCACCGACACGGTCGGCGAGACCCGGCGGGCCGCCGACGAACTGACCACGACGGCGAGCCAGCTGCAGAGCGTGGTCTCCCGCTTCCGCTACTGAGCGCTCCTGCTGCGTTCTTCCGCTCCTGACACATTGATGTCAGTGTTGGGGGATGTACCCGCCTGAGCCCTGGCATTTGCGCGGACAGATGTACCTCTCGGTCTTTTTGATCCCGATGCGCGCCGTGCCGCCGCTGCCCGAAACCTTGGGCGCGACGGTGCGGCCGTTGTCGTTCGGCGGCCGGGCCGCGGTCGGCGCCGCCTGGGTCCACTACCAGCCCGGCGGGGTCCTGCACTACCGCGAACTGCTCAGCGCGGTGCTGACCCACGAGCGCGGCCGGCCGCGGGTCAGCATCACCGACATCTGGGTGGACAGCGTGGCGTCCCGGGAAGGGGGGCGGCGGCTCTGGGGGATCCCGAAGGAGATCGCCGAGCTCCGGATCGACGCGGATGAGGACCTGGTGGACGCATCGGCCGCGACGCCGGAGGGCGGGGCGATCGGGTCGGCTCTGGTCCGGCTGAAGCGGCAGGTGCCGGGGCGGTTTCCGCTGGGGTTCACGGTGGCTCAGGCGTTGGGGGGCCAGGTGAAGCGGACGCCGGTGCGGGGGCGTGGGGGATTGCGGATGAGCGGTGCCGGGTGGCGGGTGGATCCGGCGGGGCCGTTGGGGTATCTGGCGGGGCGGCGGCCGGTGGTGAGTGTGGCGGTTACTGATTTTTTGTTGGTGTTTGGGGGGGCTGCTTTGGATTGGGCGGGGGCTCGTCCCCGTCCGTAGTTTGGCCTGCGG